>JAJECB010000336.1 GCA_022822245.1 Gammaproteobacteria bacterium | reverse complement strand
ACTGCCAGACTTCGGGGGCGAGCCTGACGAGCCTCGATCCGTACAACAACGTCGTGCGCACCACCATCGAGGCCCTCGCCGCGGTGCTCGGCGGCACCCAGTCCCTGCACACCAACGCCTTCGACGAGGCCCTCGCCCTCCCGAGCGAGTTCTCCGCCCGCATCGCCCGCAACACCCAGCTCATCCTCCAGCACGAGACCGGGGTCACCCGGGTGGTGGACCCCCTCGCCGGCTCGTACTACCTCGAGAGCCTGACCGCGAGCCTCGCGGCGCGCGCCCGCGAGCTCGTCGACGAGGTCGAGGCGCTCGGCGGGATGACCCGGGCGGTCGAGTCCGGGATGCCGAAGCTTCGCATCGAGGAGGCGTCGGCGCGGCGCCAGGCCCGCGTCGACCGGGGCGAGGAGACGGTCGTCGGGGTCAACCGCTTCCGTCCGGACCGGGTGGACGAGGTGGAGCTGCTCGCCATCGACAACACCGCCGTCCGCGACGCGCAGGTGAGACGCCTCGCCGACGTGCGGGGGCGCCGGGACGACCTCGCCTGCCGGCGCGCCCTCGCTGCTCTCACCCGGTCCGCGGAGACCGGCGAGGGGAACCTCCTCGCCCTTGGCGTGGACGCCGCCCGCGCGCGGGCGAGCGTCGGCGAGATCACCGACGCCCTCGAGAAGGTGTGGGGGCGGCATCGGGCGGAGGTGCGCTCCATTGCCGGGGTGTACGGCGCGCACTACGCGGGCGACGAGGAGTTCGCCCGTATCCGGGGTGAAGTCGAGGCGTTCGCGGCCGCCGAGGGGCGCCGCCCGCGCCTCCTCGTCGCGAAGCTCGGCCAGGACGGCCACGACCGCGGGGCCAAGGTGATCGCGACCGCGTTCGCCGACATCGGCTTCGACGTCGACATCGGGCCGCTCTTCCAGACCCCGGTCGAGGCGGCCCGGCAGGCCGTCGAGAACGATGTCCACGTGGTGGGGATCTCGACCCAGGCGGCCGGACACCGGACCCTGGTGCCCCGCTTCCTCGAGGCGCTCCGCGCGGCCGGCGCCGACGACGTGGTGGTGGTGTGCGGCGGGGTGATCCCGGCCGCGGACCACGACGAGCTCCGCCGCGCCGGGGTGGCCGCCATCTACGGCCCCGGCACCTCCATTCCGGCCGCCGCCCGCGAGGTGCTCGAGCTCGTGCGGTGCCGGCGGCTCGCCGCCTGAGCCGGCCCCGAGCCCGCGCCCCGGCCCTCGCGCCGCCCCGCCACCACGCCGCCCCGCGCCCCGAGTCCCCCTCGCAACGGAGCTCGCGACACCGTGCAGGACATCATCCAGGAGCTCGAGCGCCGCCGCGCCGCCGCCCGCCTCGGAGGCGGCGAGAGGCGGATCGCGGCCCAGCACGCGAAGGGCAAGCTCACCGCGCGCGAGCGCCTCGAGCTCCTCTTCGACGAAGGGTCCTTCGAGGAGTGGGACATGTTCGTCGAGCACGACTCCCACGACTTCGGCATGGCCCGGCAGCGGATCCCCGGCGACGGGGTGGTGATCGGCCACGGCCTCGTCAACGGCCGCCGCGTCTTCGCGTTCAGCCAGGACTTCACCGTCTTCGGCGGCTCCCTCTCCGCCGCCCACGCCCGCAAGATCTGCAAGGTCATGGACCAGGCGATGAAGGTGGGCGCCCCGGTCGTGGGGCTCAACGACTCGGGCGGGGCGCGCATCCAGGAGGGGGTGGCGTCGCTCGCGGGCTACGCCGAGGTGTTCCAGCGCAACGTGCTCGCCTCCGGGGTGATCCCCCAGGTCTCCCTCGTCATGGGGCCGTGCGCCGGGGGGGCGGTGTACTCGCCCGCGATGACCGACTTCATCTTCATGGTGAAGGACTCGTCCTACATGTTCGTCACCGGCCCGGAGGTGGTGAAGACGGTGACCCACGAGGAGGTGACCCAGGAGGAGCTCGGGGGCGCGGTCAGCCATACCGGCCGTTCCGGGGTCGCGGACCTCGCGTTCGAGGACGACGTGGACGCGCTCCTGCGAGTGCGCGAATTCCTGGGCTTTCTTCCCGCGAGCAACCGGGAGCCGCCCCCGATGCGCCCGACAAGGGACCCGGCCGACCGGCCGGAGCCCGCCCTCGACCGCCTCGTTCCCGCGCATCCCAACCGGCCCTACGACATCCACGAGCTCATCTCGCGGGTGGTGGACGAAGGGGAGTTCTTCGAGCTCCAGCCCGAGTTCGCCCGCAACATCGTGACCGGGTTCGCCCGCTTCGGCGGGGCGCCGGCCGGCATCGTGGCGAACCAGCCGGCGGTGCTCGCGGGCTGCCTCGACATCGACTCGAGCCGCAAGGCGGCCCGGTTCGTTCGCTTCTGCGACTGCTTCCACTTGCCCATCGTCACCTTCGTGGACGTGCCGGGCTTCCTCCCCGGCACCGCCCAGGAGTACGGCGGGATCATCCGCCACGGGGCGAAGCTCCTCTTCGCCTACGCCGAGGCGACGGTTCCCAAGGTGACCCTCATCACCCGCAAGGCGTACGGCGGGGCCTACGACGTCATGTCCTCGAAGCACCTGCGGGGCGACGTCAACTACGCGTGGCCGTCGGCCGAGATCGCGGTGATGGGGCCGGAAGGGGCGGTCGAGATCATCTTCCGCGCGGACCGGGAGGACCCGGAGAAGATGGCCGCCCGCACCGACGAGTACCGGACGAAGTTCGCCAATCCCTTCGTGGCCGGCCGGCTCGGCTTCATCGACGACGTGGTCGCGCCGCGCGACACCCGGCGCCGGCTCTGCGGGGCGCTCGCGATGCTGCGCGGGAAGCGGCTGGAGAACCCGTGGAAGAAGCACGACAACATCCCGCTCTAGGCGGAGCGACAGACGGGCGGAACGGATGAGCTTCGAGCGGATCCTCATCGCGAACCGGGGCGAGATCGCCTGCCGCATTGCGCGGACCGCGCGCCGGATGGGGATCTCGACCGCCGCGATCTACTCCGAGGCGGACGAAGGGACGCCGCACGTGCGCATGGCGGACCGAGCGGTGTGCGTGGGTCCGCCCCCGTCCGCCGAGAGCTATCTCGACATCGAGGCGGTGCTGGAGGCGGCGCGGACGACCGGGGCGGACGCGGTGCACCCCGGCTTCGGGTTCCTCTCCGAGAACGCGGAGTTCGTCGAGGCCCTGTCCGCCGCCGGGATCACCTTCATCGGGCCGCCGCCGGCCGCGATCCGGGCGATGGGGGACAAGATCGAGTCCCGCCGCCTCGCCTTCGACGCGGGGGTCAACACGATCCCCGGGGTGGACCGGGCCCTCGCCGACGCGGACGAGGCGGTGGCCGTCGCCCGCCAGATCGGCTACCCGGTGATGCTCAAGGCCTCGGCGGGGGGCGGCGGCAAGGGGATGCGGGTCGCGGCCGGGGAGGCCGAGGTCCGCGAAGGGTTCCGCGGGGCCACGAACGAGGCGCTCGCGAGCTTCGGCGACGGGCGGATCTTCGTCGAGCGCTACGTGGAGCGCCCGCGGCACATCGAGGTCCAGGTCCTTGGCGATCGGCACGGCGCGGTGCTCCACCTCGGGGAGCGCGAGTGCTCGGTGCAGCGCCGGCACCAGAAGGTCCTCGAGGAGGCGCCGTCCCCCTTCGTCGACGAAGGGTTGCGGGCGCGGATGGGGGCGCAGGCGGTGGCCCTCGCTCGTGCCGCCGGCTACGTGTCGGCGGGGACCGTCGAGTTCATCGTGGACCCGGAGCGCCGGTTCTACTTCCTGGAGATGAACACCCGGCTCCAGGTCGAGCACCCCGTGACGGAGGCGGTGACCGGGCTCGACCTCGTGGAGTGGATGATCCGGATCGCGGCCGGCGAGGCGCTGCCCTTCACCCAGGACGATGTGCGAATGGACGGCTGGGCGATGGAGGCGCGGGTCTACGCGGAGGACCCCGAGCGCGACTTCCTGCCCGCGACGGGAAGGCTCCTGCGGTACCGTCCGCCCCGCGCACCCCGGGCGGGTGCCCCGGAGGAGGCGGCGGCGGGGGCGGCCGCGCCCGGCGGCCCGGCGGAGCGCGCGAGCGGCGTCCGGGTCGACGACGGGGTGGAGGAGGGCGGCGAGGTCGCGGTGTGGTACGACCCCATGATCGCGAAGCTCGTCACCGCCGGCCGGGACCGGGACGAGGCCCTCGACCGGCTCGAGATGGCCCTCGACCGTTACACCGTCCGCGGGGTCACCACCAACCTGCCGTTCCTCGCCGCGCTCGCCCGCCACCCGGGGTTCCGGGCCGGCGAGCTCTCCACCGCCTTCATCGACGAGCACTTTCCGGACGGGTTCGCGGCGGCCCGGGTGGCCCCGCCCGAACCGGCCCACCTCGTCGCGGTGGCGGCGTGGTTGCGACGGGAGATCGACCGGCTGAACGCGGCGGTCGGGGCGGACTCGGGGGCGGGCGATCCCTTCGACGGGGTCGACCGCGAGTACGTGGTGCTGGTCGGCGGCGGGCCGGCGGGCGGCGACGACCGGGGCGAGCGCGCCCATCCGGTCTCGTTCCCCCGGGATGCGAACGGGGCAGTCGATGTGGAAATCGAGGCGGCGCCCGTGCGCTACCGGGTCGAGACCGACTGGCGCCCCGGGCTCGACTGCTTCGAGGGCACGCTGAACGGGACGCCGATCGCGGTGCAGGTGGAGCGCCGCGGCCATGGGTTCCGGCTCGCCCACGCCGGCCACGCGGACCTGTACCAGGTGCTGAGCCTCCGGGCCGCGGCCCTCCGGGCGGTGATGCCGGTCAAGCGCCCGCCCGACCTCTCGCGCTTCCTCCTCTCGCCGATGCCGGGCCTCCTCGTACGGGTCTCGGTCGGTCCGGGCGATGAGGTCACGGCGGGCCAGGAGGTGGCGGTCGTCGAGGCGATGAAGATGGAGAATCTGCTCCGCGCGGAGCAGGACGGGACGGTCGCGGCGGTGCTCGCGGAGCCGGGGGCGAGCCTCGCGGTGGACCAGCCCATCGTGGAATTCGAGGCGCCGTGACCGGCCCGGGGGGAGCCGGAAGGACCGACGAGCGGAAAGGCCGGGACGCGCCGACCCCGCTCCCCGACGCGGCCCTCGCGGTCCGGGTGCGGGCGGGAGAGGTCCGGGCCCTCGCCAAGGCGATCACCCTGGTCGAGTCCACCCGTCCCGCCGACCGGAGCACCGCCATCGGTCTCCTCGAAGCCCTCCCCGCGCCGGGGAGCGGCACGCTCCGGATCGGGATATCGGGGTCGCCCGGGGTCGGGAAGTCCACCTTCATCGAGGCGTTCGGCCTCCGCGCGGTCGAGGCGCGGCATCGAATCGCGGTGCTCACCATCGACCCCTCGTCGCGGCTCGCGGGCGGCTCGATCCTCGGCGACAAGACCCGGATGGCCGAGCTCTCGCAGCGCCCCGAGGCATTCATCCGCCCGACCCCCGCCGGCCGCACCCTCGGCGGCGTCGCGCGCCGGACGCGCGAGGCGATCGTGCTCTGCGAGGCGGCGGGCTTCGACGTCGTGGTGGTGGAGACGGTCGGGGTGGGTCAGTCGGAGACCGCGGTGGCGGGGATGACCGACCTCTTCCTCCTCCTCCTCGCGCCGCTGGCGGGAGACGAGCTTCAGGGCATCAAGCGGGGGGTGATGGAGCTCGCGGACCTCGTGCTCGTCAACAAGGCGGACGGAGCCCAGGCCGACGCGGCGGGGCGCACGGTGGCCGAGTACCGGAACGCCCTGCACCTCATGCGCCCCCGCACCCCGGCATGGACCCCCACCGTGGAGGCGTGCTCGGCCCTCACCGGGAGCGGCGTCGAGGAGGCGTGGCAGCGCACCCTCGAGTGCCGCGCGGCCCTCGAGGCGTCCGGCGACTTCGCGGCCCGGCGCACCGCCCAGGCCGAGGAGTGGCTCCGCGAGGAGGTCGAGGCGGCGGTGCACGAACGGCTGCGCGAGGACCCGCGCCTCGAGCCGCTCGCCGCGCGCCTCGAGGACGACGTGCGGGCCGGGCGCATCGCCCCGCCCGCGGCCGCCCGCCGCCTCCTCGACGTCTTCTTCACCCGGCCCCCCTCGGACCCCTGACCGCCTGTCGGGTTCTTCCCCACGGGGCCGCGCTCTCGACCTGGTCGACCTGCCGTCCGGAAGGTACGTGATCGGCCGCCGGCGTCCGACGCGGTGTCCCGAGGCCGGGGAGCGGCACGGCCCGGGGTCAGCCGTCCCAGGCGAGGCCCTCGAGGTCGATCTCGGGCTCGCGGCCGGCGACGAGGTCGGCGGTGATCTTCCCCGAGCCGCACGCCATCGTCCATCCGATGTGGCCGTGGCCGGTGTCGAGGTAGAGGTTCTCGTAGCGCGCGCGGCCGAGGATCGGGACGCTCGAAGGGGTCATCGGCCGGAGCCCCGCCCAGTATTCGGGGCGGTCGTAGTCGCCGGCGGCGGGGAAGAGCTCCCGGACCGACCGCAGCATCCCGCGGAAGTCCTCCGGCCGGTGGCCCTTGTCGTATCCGCTGAACTCCGCGGTGGCCGCGACCCGGACCCGGTCGCCCATCGGGCAGGTCACCACGAGGCGGTCCTCGTCGCACACCCCCATGCCCGGGGAGAGGTTCGACGCGCCGCGGGGGATGGTCACCGAGTACCCCTTGACCGGGTAGATGGGCAGGTCGAGCCCCACGGTGCGCGACACGAACGGGCTCATGAACCCGAGCGCGAGCACGAACGCGTCGCCGGGCACCTCGCCCTCGCTCGTCCGCACCCCCACGATCCGGCCCCCGTCCGCCACGAGCCCCTCCACGGTCACCCCGAACCGGAAATTCACATTGAGCGCCTCGCAGCAATGCTCCGCGAGGTTGCGGCTGAACATGCGCGCGTCGCCGCTCTGGTCGGTGGGTGAGTAGAGCCCCCCCGCGAGCTTCTCCTTGACCGGCTCGAGGGCGGGCTCGCGGGCGGCGAGGCCGTCGCGGTCCAGCACCTCGAGCTCGAGCCCCTGGTCGCGGAGGAGCCGGGTGCGGCGCACCCCCGCTTCGAAGCTCCGTTCGGAGCGGTATACGTAGAGGTTGCCGCGCGCGAGTCCGTCGTACGGGACGCCGGTGTCGCGCGCGAGCTCGCTCAGGAGGTCGGTCGAGTATCGGCACAGGCGAAGCTTGTTCGTCGTGTTGGCCCGCGCCCGTTCGTCGGTGCACTGGAGGAGGAACCGCCACAGCCATGACCACATGCGCGGGTCGAGCCGGGGGCGGAGCCGCAGGGCCTGGTCCGCGGCGATGAGCGACTTCGCGAGGATGCGGGGAGCGGCGGGCGAGGCCCAGGCGTAGCTGTGCCCCGGCGCGACGAGCCCCGCGTTGGCGTAGCTCGTCTCGAGCCCCGGCGCCTCGTGCCGCTCGAGGACGGTGACCTCGTGGCCGTCCCGCGCGAGGTAGTAGGCGGCGGCGGTCCCGATGACCCCGCTCCCGAGTACCACTGCCCGCATGCCGCCGCCTCCCGTCGCCCCCGATCCTGTCATCTGGGTTCCTATCCTACGTCTTTCCGCCGATGTCCTCCGGTCGGGGCGGCTCGTGGGAGCGCGGACTTCCCGTCAGCGAAGACCGAAGGCCCTCTACGCTCGACGCGAGCAGGATGCCTGCTTACCGGGTGCTTTTCGGGGTGTCGGGAGACGCCGCAAGTTTCTATTGACATTCTGATAAACATCATGTTCTGGACTCTCTTCGTCCCGCGGCGATACGCTGCATCGCAGCCAAAATCCCGTATATCGAAGAGTAGGAGAAAACATGATCCCTCCCGGAAAAACCACTCCGTTCGACTCTGCGCCACCTTCGTCAGGACCGTCAACGTCTCCGGCCAGTACGGGGACGGGCACGGCGGCCTCGGACTGAGCCTGCTGGTCACGCCCCGCAAGTCCGGCGGCCTCTCGAAGACCTGGGCGCAGGCCGTCTGAACCGCGCCGGGAATTCCGGAGACTGTTTTGTGTGAGTCACGCGGCCAGCGCCGTGTGCTCGGTTTGTCGATAGTACGCCGCTTCGGCCTCGGCCGGAGGTCGGTCCCCGATCGGCGGGCGACGCCATCTCCGCCGCACTGCCCAAGGCCGCGGTGCGCAAGCAGCACATGCGGGCGCTGCCCCACGCGGAGGTCGCGGC
>JAJECB010000153.1 GCA_022822245.1 Gammaproteobacteria bacterium | reverse complement strand
CGCCGATCACCCGGACCCGGTCGACGACCTGAACGGCGCCATGTCGAGCGCGGGGGAGCGGATTCACGTGTTCCTGGACATCGACACCGGACTCAGGCGCACCGGGCTTGCGCCCGGCCCCGAAGCCCTCGACCTCTACGCGCGGATCCACGAATCGCGCCACCTCGCGCCGGCCGGGCTGCACCTCTACGACGGACAGAACCACCAGACGGACCTCGCCGAACGGCAGCGCGCCGCCGACCGGTGCTGGGACGAGGCACTGACCCTTCGCGAGCGGCTCGAAGCGTCTTCCCTTCCGGTGCCCGCGATCGTCGCGGGGGGCACCGGCACCTTCCCCCTCTACGCGAAGAAGGGCGAGCCGGGCCTGGAGCTGAGTCCGGGGACGTGCGTGTTTCACGACGCGGGCTACGCACGGGAGTTTCCGGAGATGCGTTTCGAGGCGGCGGCGCTCATCCTGACCCGGGTCATCAGCCGGCCAGGGCCGCGCCTCGTGACCTTCGACCTCGGCTACAAGGCCTGCGCCTCCGATCCGCCGGCGGGGAGCCGGCTCGGCTTTCCCGCAATCCCCGACGCGAGGGAGGTGCTCCAGAACGAGGAGCACCTCGTCGTCGAGACCGAAGGCGCCGGGCGCTACCGGCCGGGCGACGTCGAGATGGCGATCCCGACCCACATCTGCCCGACCTCCGCCCTGCATTCCCATGCGTGGGTCGTGGCCGGGGGACGGGCCGGCAAGCGGTGGGAGGTCACCGCCCGCGACCGCGCCCTCACCGTGTAGGCGGCCCGGATCCGGGTGGTTCCGGCACGGTCGCGAAGGCGGTCAATAGTGATGGCGGCACTGCGCGATCAGCACGGCGTCGCTTTCCACCTTGTAGACGAGGCGATGCTCGCTGTCGATTCGGCGAGACCAGTACCCGGCCAGGCCATGTCGCAGGGGTTCGGGCTTGCCGATTCCATCGTGCGGGGAACGAAGAATATCCCCTATCAGGGAGTTGACCCGCTTGAGCATCCTTCGGTCCGTCGTCTGCCAATGGAGATAGTCGCGCCACGCATGCTCGGAGAAGACCAGTCTCACTCGAGGAGTTCCTTCTCCGTGCCCGCGCCGGACTCGAGCTCGGCAATCGACTGAAGGAGCCGGCGGGCGTTCTTCGGGCTGCGGAGAAGGTAGGCGGTTTCCTCGAAAGCGTGATAGTCGTCCAGCGACATCATGACCACCGATTCGGCGTTCCTTCGCGTGATCACCACCGGCGCGCGGTCGTCGCACACCTTGTCCAGGGTCTTGGCAAACCGCGCGCGCGCCTCGGAGTAGGTGATGGTGTCCATGTGGCTCAATTCCGGTGTCAGTTGTACGGCCGATTGTACCGGTCGGAACCTGCGAGGCAAATCGTTTCCACCCAGGTGCGCCACCACGGGCGGGGCCGGATTCCGGCTTGCGCCTTCGGCCAATCCGACGTGCAGGCGGCGGGAGCGGGCGGCGGGCGGTCAGAGGATCTGGCTCAGGAACTCCTGGGTCCGGGGGTCCTTGGCCTCGGTGAAGAAGGTCGCGGGCGGCCCGTGCTCCACGATGACCCCGCGGTCGGTGAAGTAGATGTGGTTCGCGAGCTCGCGTGCGAACCCCATCTCGTGGGTCACGAGGATGCAGGTCATCCCCTCCTCCGCCAGCTCGCGGATGGTGACCAGCACCTCCTTCACCGTCTCCGGGTCGAGAGCGGCGGTGATCTCGTCGAAGAGCATGACATCCGGGCGCATCGCGAGGGAGCGCGCGATCGCGACCCGCTGCTGCTGTCCCCCCGAGAGCTCGCCGGGGTAGCTCGCCTCCTTGCCCTCGAGGCGCACCTTGCGGATGAGCGCCCGCGCGCGCTCCTCGACCTGCCCCTTCGGCTCCCTGAGCACCAGCACCGGGGCCATCATCACGTTCTCGAGCGCGGTCTTGTGCGGGAAGAGGTTGTACTGCTGGAAGACCATCCCGACCTTGCGGCGGAGCTCCAGCTTGTCGAGGTTCGGGTCGTGGACCTCCTGCCCTTCCACCCGGATCGAGCCGCGGTCGATCGTGTTGAGCGCGTTCACGCACCGGATGAGGGTGGACTTCCCAGAGCCGGACGGGCCGATGATGCAGACCACCTCCCCCTTCATGACGTCGAAGCTCACGCCCCGCAGCACCTCCAGCTCGCCGAACGACTTGTGCACGTCCCGAATGGAGACGATTGCTTGGCTCGGATCCCAGTTCGTTTCGTTCATCCCGGCCTCCCGGACCCGGTTCCGGTCAGAGCTTCACCGCGAACCGCCGCTCGAGGGAAATCGTCCAGCGCGCGATCGGGTAGCAGTACGCGAAGAAGATGACGAGCGCGAACCCGAAGAACGGGACCAGAAGCTCCGGGTGGTTGTCCTCCGCTTCCATCGCCTGGCGCGAGAGGGTCACCAGCTCCTCGACCCCGAGGAGGGAGACGAGGGGAGTCGCCATGGTCAGGATCGCGTACCAGTTCATCCACGGCGGGATCATGCGCTTGAAGCACTGCGGAAGCACGATCCGCCACAAGGTCTGGCGGCGCGAGAAGGCGAGCGACTCCGCCGCCTCCCACTGCCCCGTCGGCACCGACTGCACCGCGCCCCGCACCACCTCGGAGATGTTGGCCATGATGGGGAGCGAGAGCCCGAACACCGCCTTGGTCCAGTCGGGGATGAAGATGACCGTGGAGCCGATCTCCACCTGGAAGGGGAACGTCAGCATCACGATGAAGAGCAGCACCAGCCACGGCGAGTTGCGGAACGCCTGGGTGAG
>JAJECB010000531.1 GCA_022822245.1 Gammaproteobacteria bacterium | reverse complement strand
GCGCCGGCGGTGCGCCGGGTACATCTCAAGAAGCCGGGGACGAGCAAGACGCGCCCGATTGGCATACCGACGCTGGAGGACAAGATTCTCCAACGCGCGGTGCTGATGGTGTTGGAGGCGGTGTACGAGGAGGACTTTCTGGATTGCTCGTACGGATTCCGGCCGGGGCGCGGTGCTCACCAGGCGCTGGATGCGCTGTGGTACGGACTGATGGAGCTCGGTGGAGGATGGGTCATTGACCTGGACATCGAGGACTTTTTGGAAGTGTCTTCATATTGCCCCCCGGTTCATGCGGATTGATCGAACAGGCTGGGTTGATCGTCTTCGACGTTGATACGCAACGCTTTTTTCCTTCCCGCGCGGATATGTATCGCGTCAAGCTCGCCGCGCTTTACACGCTGCAACACGGTCTGGCGCGTGACCCCGAGACGTTGCATCGCCTCGAACATCGACACGTAGCCGGGCGGCGCCTGTTCCATGAACTTCGGACGGAATGCGTCGGTGATGCGAATACGCCAAGGCGCACCTGGCGTGATCTGCTCTCCGTCGATGAATCCGTCGTTGAGCCAGCGATGGACGGTCGAGGTTGCGACGCCGAGTATCTCCGCAGCTTGTCTGACATTGACCAGCTCACCGTCGGTGGTTCTCGTGTTCGGGTCGAAGCGTGGAATGTTCCAATGGCGACGGAGATTGCCGACGCGGTTGCTGGTGAAGGGATGTCCATAGGCGGTCGTCTTGCCTTGGCGATTGAGGATACCGGCGATGGCCGCATCGGAATGGAATTGAGCGAGGCGGCGGACGAGACCGACGGTATCCTCGTCGGTGCGAATGGCCGCTTGGCGCGTTCGGGGACGGTCCAACTCGATCTCGGTCAGCAGGCCGGTGCGCCAGCGCAGGATGAGGGAGATGCGATGCTCTCCACGCGGTGAACTGACCATCACTTCCTCGAGCACCGTGCGCAGCAATTCCTTCTTGTCCCGTGGCGTGGTCGTGGGCGCATCCCAAACGCGTTGGAGGTCTACGCTGAGAGCCAGAATCGCGGCGCGCTCGTCGGCATCGAGTTGGCGAGGCCGCTGGCGCTGACGGCGCTCCAGCTCGTTCTGTGCGTCTTCGAGCGCGTTCAGACACTGTTCCCACTCCCTCTCCAGCCCACGCGCGACCAGCCGATGCTCGGGCTCGACTGCGCGATAGCGGCGTTCGGCTCGTTCGGCCTCGTAACGAGCCCGCTCGACCGCCAGTCTCCATTGGTCGAGAGCCTGATCGTGATGCGCTTCGAGATGCTCGGCCGCTTGCAACGCAGCCTCGAGTCCGGCCGGCTGAATCGCTTGCAGCACAGCGTCGGACACGGCCTGGTCGATCTGCACGGCGCCGACGTACAAGCAGAGATTGCGCCGTTCCTCGACCAGTGTCTTGCCCTTGCAATGGTAACCGGGCGAGGAGGTCCGCCCGGTGTAATGGGTTGCCAGGCGGCGGCCACACTCAGCGCAGGTGCCAATGCCCTGCAGCAAGGCGGTTCCCTCGCGAACGGCCCCTTTGCCTGCGCCGTGCGGCCGCGGGCGCGAGTTGCTCGCGATGCGCTCGAGAATGGCTTCGTGGGTGGGCCAGTCGATATAGGCGGGATGATGGTCGTGAATCAGTACCTGCCATTCGGAACGTGGCAGCTTGCGGCTACGCGTACGCACAGCACCGGTCTCGCTGATACGGCGTTCACGTCGCGTCTTGCCGTAGGCGTAGGCGCCGGCGTAGACCGGATTGGTCAGCACCTGGTGGATCGTGTGATACGACGGTGGCACCCAACGCATCTCGGCTCTTGCATGCGGGCGGTGCGGAAATTCCAGCTTCTCCAGCAGGAACCAGCGCCACACGCGGCGCACGGACCCGAATTCTGCGAAGCGTTCAAACACCGCGCGTATCGCGCCCTGGACCGCCTCATCGGGGTCGATGAGGATCTCTGCGTCGGTCTCGCCGCGCACGAACCCGACGGGCTGTCCGCGGTAGAGTTCGCCGCGGGCGGCCTTGTTGCGGATCCCGCCGTCGAGGCGCGCGCGCAGGATATGAAGCTCCGCCTCCGACATGGTCCCTTTGAGTCCCAATACAAGCCTGTCGTTGAACAGCCCGGGATGATAGATGCCATCGGCATCGCCGATCAGGGTATCGGTGAGACCGCATAGGTCGAGCAATCTGTACCAATCGGAATTGTTTCGAGCGAGACGGGAGACCTCGAGGCCAAGTAGGAGGCCGATCTGCCCGAGGGCCACCTCGGCGGTCATGCGCGCGAATCCGCTCCGTCCTTCGGCGGTGGCACCGGACAGGCCGAGATCCTCGTCGACGATCGCGATATGGTCGCGATGCCACCCGAGGTCGCGGGCGCGCTCGGCGAGGGCGTACTGGCGTCGGGTTGATTCGCGATTATGCTCGACCTGGGATGGCGATGACTGGCGGACGTAGACGAGGGCACGGCGTTGGAGGTGCGAGGCGCGGATCTTGCTGTCAGTCATCGTCGTTGCCCTCGGCGTGTGGCTGCGCCTGAGTGGCGCGCGCGATCAGTTCGGCCAGCCGTTCGAGCACGGCGCGGCGCGTTTCCTCGTCCAGGGTTGCCCACAGTCGGGAATGGGGTTCCGGGGTCCCCGGAAAGAGCAGGTTCAGTTGCATGAGGGAGCTCCGCTTCACAACGACGAAGCAGAGCATCGACCAGGGCACGCAGGCGCAACAGATCCGGGGATCGGACCATCAGTTCGTGGTTGCCGGGTGATGGGCCGACGACGTTCCCGGCAACCGCGTCTGTCCACTCGACAGGGACAAGACGCCGACTGCCGTCCGGAAAAAGCAGAAGAAGTTGTAGTCGGTTCTCGCGGCAGACCCGATTCAGAACCTTAAGCGATTGCCCCTTGAGCACATGCGCTTTGCGTGTGATCGTGACCGCGGTTGGAAGCTCGTGGAGGTGGGTAGTCTGTCGTACGGTCCTTCGGAAGCGTCGATTGGGGGCACCTGAGGAACTTTCTGGACCGACGGGTGCGAGACGGAGTGATACGACGAGCGATAGGGAAGTGGTTGAACGCCGGAGTGATGGAGGCGGGAAAGTTGAGCTATCCGCAGCGGGGCACTCCGCAGGGCGGGTGTTGCATTTCACGTAATTTCGTAACGGATTTCTCAGTTTGTTCCTGATCGACTGAGGCTCGATTTCTCACATTGCCCCGTCATCGTCGGAGAGCCGGGCACGGGCGTGTACGGTCACCGCCGTGGTCGCGATGATCACGGTCATCGCGGTGAAGGTGGGTTGGTGAGCGCCCGATGTTGACGAACGGGCGCGATGGGCGTGGGCGCTGACGGGAGTGGGGGGATTCAGAACGCCGCGTCGTCGTCGTCGTTGACGAAGAGCTCGAGCTGCCTGTGATGGCACGGGCGCTCGCTCTCGCGCCGCTCGTCGTAGTAGCGGCGGATCTGAGCGAAGTACTGTCCGTCGAAGGCGAAGGCGAGGTCGTTGAGGAGCTCGGAGAGATGAGCGGCGGCCTCGTCGCTGATTTCGTGGTGCACGATGAGGTAGGACAGGTTCACAGCCGCAGCTCCGCGACGGCGTGCTCGATGTGCTCGGCGGAGACGGTGCGAGCGCCTTTCGCGGCGGCGGCGGTCAGCGCGTAGTGGGCGGTACGGTTGATGCGCCGGGGCAATCCGCGTGTGCTCTGCGACAGCGCCTCGACGGCGGGGGGGTCGAACAGGGGATGCTCGCAGCCGGCCAGATGCAGGCGGTGGGCGAGGTAGGCGTGGAGTTCGTCGCGGTCGAGTGCGCCGAGGTGGTGGCGTACGACGAGGCGCTGGGAGAGCGATTCGTGGCAGGCCATGGCGAGGCGCCGGCGCAGCTCGGTAAGCCCCACGAGCAGCAGGCACAGGCGGTTTTCGCTATCCATGGCGAAGTTGGTCAGGAGCCGTAAATCTTCGAGGACGTCGTTGCGCAGGTGCTGGGCTTCGTCGATGACGAGCACGGGGAGCTGCTTGGCCTCGCACACCAGTCGGGTGACTTCGCCGCGGATGGCGCGGTAGGCGGTGGCGCGCGAGCGCTCGGTGGGCAGCCCCAGCTCCCAGGCGATGGCCTTGTACATGTCGAGGACGTTGCCGGTGGTCAGGGAGACGTAGCCGACGCGGTACAGGCCGGGATGCAGGGCTGAGGCGACGTGGCGGCACACGGTGGTTTTGCCTGAGCCGACCTCGCCGGTGATGAGGCCGATGCCCTTGAGTTCGATGAGGTGTTGGAGCCGCGCTTCGGCCTCGCGGCGGGCGTTGGATGCGAACAGCTCGTCGGTGTGGGCGGGGGTCTCGAAGGGGAGCCGGGTCAGGGCGAAGTGGCGCAGATACATTACTTCTTCTCCTTGAGGTGTCGCATCGCCAGGGGCGAGGGGGAGGGTTCGCGGGCGGGGGCGTCGCACTGAAGCTGCCAGGAGGGTCGGTGGCGCTTGACGCGGGTGTTGGCGTAGGCGTCGAGGCGGGTGGCGACCCCGGCCGAGTTGCCATCGTGGACGACCTCGAGGGGCCGAGAAGGCGGCGCCTCGGGGTCGTAGCGCAAGGTGACGGTTTGGCCGACCAGGACGGCATCGACCTCGTAGAGCCGTCCGTGCAGGCTCACGGTACGGTCTTTCATCACGCGGCGTTTGGCCTCGAAGAGGAAGAGGTCGTCGAGGTCTGTGCCGGGGTCGGGGTAGCGCACGTTCTCGCCTGCGAGGGCCCACTGGTCGAATGGGGTGCGCCCGTCGAGTCCGCGGTGGGGGGACAGGTGGTACTCGCCCTCGACCCAGGCCCACAGGGTGCGGTTGAGCGTCTCGAGGCTCTCGGTGGCCTCGGCGGTGAGGTGGGCGAGCATCGCGGCGCGAAGCGTTCGGAAGAAGCGCTCGATTTTTCCCTTCCCCGCGGGCTGATAGGGCCGGGAATGGATGAGCGCGATGCCGAGCTTGGCGCACACGAGCGCGAGCTGCTGGGAGCGGTAGTTCGCCCCGTTGTCGACGAACAATCGCATCGGGAGTCCCCGGCGTGCGATGGCCTGCTTGAACACGGGCAGGAACGCGGTGGTGTTCTCCGCATAGGTGAAGGCGGCGAAGGGAATCACCCGGGTGGCGTCGTCGATGAACGCGATGAGGAAGGTCTTTCGGCGCCGGCGGGCGTCGCGCACCTTCGGTCCGTGCATGACATCGCTCATCCACAGCTCGCCGGCGTCGCGATAGGCGAACCGTCGCCGGTCGGTGGCGACGGGGTCGCCGGGGCGAGAGTCGAGCAGCTCTTCGCGCGAGAGCAGCCGGTGCACGGTCGAGGGGGCGAGCGGGTGGTCGATGCCGCGCTCGCGGGCGGCTTTGATGAGGGCTTTGACCGACAGTGCGGGCTGCTCGGTCTTGAGTGAGACGAGCACCTCGGCGACCTCGGGGGACAGGCGCCGGGGCAGGCCGCGGTCGGCGCGGGTCTTCGGATACAGCGCCTCGAACCCGCCGGTGCGATACAGGCTCAGCCAGTCGCGCATCGTCTCGACGGCGACGCGGGTGCGCCGGGTGCCTGGGATGACGTAGGTGCGTTGGGCCTTCTCGTGCAGGGCGCGGCGGATCTCGCGGCTGCCCAGCGGCAGGCGCAGCACGTCGGCGATCAGCCCGTAGCGGAACAGCGCCACGGCCTTGCGCAGCTCCTCATCGGAGTCATTCATGGGTGAAGTCCTCGTCGGTGGGGGCGCATCGGCCCGGGAGACGGGACGCTATGCAGGGACAGGCGGCGGGTCAGGCCCCATGTTGTGTTGGGGCGCTTGGTTGCGATTCGTCGCCCCGAGACGGTGGGGGCGGAACCCCAACGGAGCGGGCAGTGCGGGGAGCTGCTCGGCGACGAGTGCACGCAGTGCTCTGAGCGCGGTCTCGGTCTCGAGCCGCGTGCGCACTGCGCCCATCTCGGCGATGCACCGGGCGAGCGGTTCGGGCAGCAGCCCGATGACGATCGTCAGGACGTGATGGACGAGGCGCACCCGGCGCTCGACCCAGCGCATTGCCCCCGGGAGCTCGACCGCATCGCGGCGCAGCGCATTGGCCGCGGCGGTCAGGCTCGGGGCCTGCTCGGCGTGGGCTACCACCGCCTCGACCTCGTCCAACTCGCCAGGAAACCGCGCGGCCAGACAGTCCGGCAGCAGGCTGAAGGTGGTGTGGCTCTCACGACAGTACCAGCGAGCGATCTGCGTCCCGCGCGGGACCTTGCGCGCGTAGGTGCCGTGGCGTGCGAACGAACATCCCCCGCGAGGGTGATTCGGACAACGCTCCAGCCTTGCAGCGCGCCACGCCTGGGCCTTAACGTATTGCTCGCCGGTAAGCCCCGTCTCGTAGCGAAGCTGCACCGGCCGTGGCCCGGCGGGCGGCTACCCGCGCGGGCCAACTCCTCTCTCGTCGGAAGGGGCGCCGAGAGTACGGCGACTCAGCTCCGGCGCCAAGCGGTGAGGATGTGGACGCGTCCTACGGACCGAACGCCGTCCTACGGAGCGTGTGGACAAGCCCTGGAGAAGCTGGCGCTTCCCCACCGCTTGTCCACACTCGGCGCTCTCGCGTCCACATCCTCACCGCTTCTGCAACAACGATTCATGAGAACGGCGACGGCACCGGCTCCGACCACTTCTCGGATTGCTTCGTCATCCCAGGCAATGCGTCTACGGAACAAACCGGCAAATTCCCCTGGGGATTCCACGAAACAAAGCGCGAAACAACACGCGCCGCGCTGCCCGATACGCTGGAGCGGGTCGACATCGAACATGAGCTCGCGGAATCCGAGCGCATCTGCCCGCGTCACGGGGTCGAGCTCGAGCGCTTCGCCGAGGTGGTGAGCGAGCAGCTCGACATCGTGCCGGCGAAGGTGCGGGTGCTGCGCCACATCCGCGGCAAG
>JAJECB010000088.1 GCA_022822245.1 Gammaproteobacteria bacterium | reverse complement strand
CTGCGCGGTCAGCCGGCAGCGAACGCGCACCGGCACGTCGGAGTTGAAATCGTCGTCCAGGAAGTCCCAGAACTCGTACGTGCCGTTCGGGATCTTCTTCTGGACCGCGAGCGCCTTTTCCGCCGCGTACTCCGCGAGGTCCTGCTGCGCCTGGAGGAAGGTGTCGGCCCCGTGCAGCGCCACGAGCTCGTGGATCCGCCGTTCGCCCACCCGGAGCGCGGCGAGCATCGCCTCGATGTCGCCGAGATTCTCCTCCGGCATGCGGCAGTTCGCGCGGTACAGGGTGAGGAAGTCCCGGTTCATCTCCCCCGCCTTGACGAGCTTCAGGGGCGGGATCTGGAACCCTTCCTCGTAGAGCTCCGCGAAGCGGGGCGAGATGCTGGACGGGACCGCGCCGCCGATGTCGGAGGAGTGGATGAAGTCCCAGCCGTGGGCGACGATGCGCCCGTCCACGAAGACCGGCTTGATGAGGTGGAGGTCCGGCATGTGGGTGGAGAGCCCCTCGCTGTCGTAGGGGTGGTTCGTGATCACCACGTCGCCTGGTTCGAGATCCTCGATCCGGGCGAGCGCGGGTCCGACGTCGCTGTCGAGGAACCCGGAAACGCCAAGGTCCGTCGGGTACGCGAAGAGCCGGCCTTCGGGGGTGGCGATGGAGGTGCCGAAATCGCCGGCCTCCTTGACGTAGGTGGTCCGGGCGGTGCGCTGGAGGGTGATCGCCATCTCTTCGGTAATGGCGGTGAACTTGTGGAAGAAGATCTCCAGGAGTACGGGATCGAGCTTCATGCCGGGTCGGCCTCGGTCAGGCAAAGGGTCCCGAGCCGGTCCGCGCGAGCCTCCCAGCCGGGGAGCAGGAAGGTCGTCGTGTCCGCCTGCTCGATGATGGCGGGACCGTGGACGACGGCGCCCGCTCCGACCTCGGCGCGCGCGAACACGTCGACGGGGATGCGCTCTCCCTCGAACCAGATCGGCCGGCGGCCGCGGGGCTCCGCCCGCCCGGGCGCCGCGTCGGGGAGGTCCACCGGGGCGACCTTCCCGATCACCCCGAGCCGGATGGTGGTGGTCTGGACGGGTGTAGCCGGATCGCTGAACCCATAGCGCCGGTGGTGCTCCTCGTGGAAGAGCCTCGCGACCGCCCCGCCGTCGAGCCCGCTCCTCAGGTCGGAGGGAACGATGACCGTCAGCTCATAGGCTTGCGAGGGATACCGCAGGTTGAAGGAGACGACGAAGTCGTGGGTCCCGACGAGCGCGCCCTCGTGCGAGACCCAGGCTCCCGCCTCGTCCTCGAGCGCCTCCAGCATCGCCGCGATCGCGGGCCAGCCGTCGGGCGCCGCGTCGAGGACTTCGGCCGTTCCGATGAGATGCTGGGCGGTCCGCACGTAGTCGCGGCGCACGTCGGCGAGCACCGCGCCGAGAGCGCAGAAGGTTCCGGGCGCGGTCGGGACGAGCACCGAACGGATCCCCGCCTCCCGGACGAGCAGGTTGGCATGGGTCGGGCCCGCGCCCCCGTAGGCGAGCAGCGAGTACTGCCGGGGGTCGACTCCGGCCTGGGCAAGGAGCTTGGTGATCTCCGCCGCCATCTTGGCGCTCGCGACCCGGAGCGCCGCCGCCGCCACCTCGCGCGCCCGGTCCGGACCGGAGAAGCCGACCCGCTCCGCGATGCCGCCAAGCGCCGCCTCCGCCGCGTCGACGTCGAGGGCCATGCGCCCGTCGAGGAAGCGCGCCGCGTCGATGATGCCGAGGACGAGGTAGCAGTCCGTGATCGCGGGAACGGTTCCGCCCCGGCCGTAGCACACGGGACCCGGATCGGCTCCGACCGAGACCGGTCCGACCTTGAGCAACCCCTGCGCATCGACCCAGAGAATGGACCCGCCCCCCGCTCCGATCGCCGACACGTTGACGACCGGCATCATCAGCGGGAAGTCTCCGACCTCGGTGCTCGCGGTGAACTCCGGAACCCCGGCCTGGCAGAGCGCGATGTCGGTGCTCGTGCCGCCCATGTCGAAGGTGATGAGTCTGCCCTGGCTCGCGGCCGCCCCGACCCGGGTCGATGCCACCACCCCGGACGCCGGACCGGAGAGCACGGTCTCGATGGGCCGCTCGCGCGACGTGGCCACGCTCAGGGTCCCTCCGTTGTTGGCGGTGATGTAGATCGGGGCCGCGACACCCTGTCCCTTCACCCGCTTCTCGAGACGATCGAGGTAGCCGGTCATGAGAGGCTGGATGTAGGCGTTGAGCGCGGCGACGAGGCAGCGTTCGTACTCGCGGACCTCGGGCCAGATCGTGCTCGACTCGGAGACCTCGACCCCGGGAAGGGCCGCCCGCAGCGCCCCCGACACGGTCCGTTCGAGCGAGCCGTCCCGGTAGGCGTTGAGCAGCATCACCGCCACCGCATCGACGCTGGCGCCGCGAAGCCGGGCGGCGAGCGCGTCGATCTCGGCCGGCTCCGGCGCCTCGTCGACACTCCCGTCCGAACGCATCCTCGCTCCCACCTCGAACACCCGGTCGCGCGGAACGAGCGGGATCTCGCGGGGCGCAGTGAAGTCGTAGGAGCTCGGGAGGCGCAGCCGGGCGAGCTCGAGGACGTCCCGGTTGCCCTTCGAAACGACGAGGGCCATCCGGGCCCCGCGCCGCTGGATGATTGCGTTCAGACCGATGGTGGTGCCGTGCACCACGAGCTCGACGTCGCCGAGGGAGACTCCGAACGTCTCGACGAGGGCGCGCATCCCCCGCTCCACCGCCGCCGACGGGTCCTCCGGCACGCTCGGCTCCTTGTGGAACTCGAGCCGCGTCTCGGTCATGTCCACCAGCACGAAGTCGGTGAACGTCCCGCCCACGTCGATACCGATGCGGTAGCGTGCCATCGCCCGCGTCCTCGAAGGGAAATGGGTGGCCGCGGCCCGGACGGACCGCGGCCACCGTTCTCGACTCAGTCCATGGTCACCCAGCGGATCTCCAGCCAGTTGTCCGGCCGGATGTGGACGCCCACGTTCGGCCGCATCGCGTACACCAGCACCTGGTGGTGAAGCGGCGCATAGAGCACGTCTTCCTTGATCGACCGGAAGACGGCCTGGAGCTTCTTGTGGCGCTCGTCGACGTCGAGGGTCCCCCGCGCGTCGCGGATCGCCGCGTCGAGATCGAGGTCGGAGTTGAGGGAGTAGTTGTAGATGCCTTCGGAACCTTCCGTGGTCGTCATCACCATCGTCTCGGCCATGTACGTCCCGTCGAAGTAGGGCGAGTTGAAGCCCATCAGGAACATCGTCGAGTCGCGGTTCCAGAGCCGCTGCCCGAAATACACGGCCCGCGGCATCAGGTTGAGGGACACGTCGAGCCCGATCTGCTGGAGCATGGCTGCCGCGGCCCGGCAGATCGCCTCGTCGTTGATGTAGCGGTTGTTCGGGCAGTCGAGGGTGAACGAGAAGCCGTCCGGATAGCCCGCGTCCGCGAGCAGCCCCTTCGCCGCGTCGGGGTCGTAGCCGCTGAGCGCATCGAGCTCCGCGTCGTAGCCGACGTTCCCGGGGGCGAGGATCTGGCCGGTCGGAGTGGCGTAGCCGCGCATGACGGTCCGGACGATTGCCTCGGAGTCGAGGGCGAGATTGACGGCCTGGCGCACCCGGCGGTCGCTGAACGGGTTGGTTCCCCCCGCGTCGCCGTGCTTGATCACCTCGCTCCCGACATCGAAGGCGTAGAACAGGGTCCGGAACTCGTCGGTGACCTCGAGCTTGATGTCGGAATTCGCCTCGAGCTGGGCCACGTTCTGGCTCGGAATGGCGGTCACGAGGTCGAGCTCCCCGGACACGAGGGCCGCGATCCGCGTCGGATCGCTCGAGATCGGCTGGAACACGATCTCGTCGATGTCACCGTCGAGGGCTCCCCAGTAGTCGGGGTTCCGGGTGAGGACGGTGCGCGCGTCCGGCTCGCGGGACGCGAGCACGTAGGGACCCGTGCCGTTCGCGTTCTGGACGGAGTAGGTCTCCTCCTTCTGCTTGAGATCCTGCGGGCGCTGGACGTTGTTGGCGTCCGCCCAGTCCCTGTCCATGATGAAGATGTACCCGAGCTTGTCGAGAAGCAGCGGATCCGGCTCCTTCGTCACGAGGTCGATGGTGAGATCGTCGACGATCCGGGTCTCGGCGATGTTCCCGACGAAGCCCTTGAACTGCGAGGTGTCGGCCTGGGCCCGCGCGATCGACATCGCGACGTCGTCCGCCCCGAACGCCGCGCCGTCATGGAACTTGACGTTCGGGCGCAGGGTGAAGCGCCACTCGTTGGGCGAGACGTTCTCCCACCCCGTCGCGAGCTGCGGCGCCTTGGCGAGCGACTTGTCGCGGGTGACGAGGGCCTCGTACATCATGGACAGGACCGATATCGTGGTCTGGATGTTCTGGGCGTGCGGGTCCATCGTCCCTGCGTCGGCCTGGGCGCCGATGCGAAGGGTCTTCGCGGCGGCGGGACCGGCCAGCGCGAGTGCTCCCGCCGCGGCCGCTGCGGCGACGAGGGCAATCGGCTGACGCCTGATCTTGAGTGTTGGCATGGAATTCTCCCCTTTCCGGTGAGGTTGATCGGGACCCGCCGCGGCGCGGCGTCTCCCATTCGGTGGCCGCTCGCACGCGGCTCATGAAGCTCGTCGAGGCCGGTTACCTGAGCCTCGGGTTCAGGGCATCGCGCAGGAAGTCCCCGAGCAGGTTGATGCTGAGCACCAGGACGACCAGCGCACATCCGGGCACGATGGCGATCCACCATTCGCCGGAGAACAGATACCCGTTGCCGATTCGGATGAGCGTGCCGAGCGACGGCTCGGTCGGCGGCACCCCGAGGCCGACGAAGGACAGGGTCGCCTCCAGAATGACCGCGACCGCGAGGTGGATCGTACCGATCACGAGCACCGAGGTCAGCACGTTCGGCAGGATGTGCTTGAGCATGATCGCCCACCTCGCGATCCCCATCATCGTGGCCGCCGCGACGTACTCGCGATTGCGCTCGACAAGGGTCGCGCCCCGTACCGGGCGCGCGTACTGCACCCAGCCCGAGAGCCCGATCGCGAGGACCAGAACGATCACCGCGACCCGGTTGTGGTCCGCCTGACCGAACGTGGCACGCGAGATCCCGTCCACCATCACCGCGATCAGGATGGCCGGAAACGTGAGCTGGATATCGGCGATGCGCATGGTGATCGCGTCCACCCACCCTCCCACGAAGCCTGCGACGAGACCCGCCGCCACTCCAAGGATGACCGCGAGGAGCACCCCGGCCAGTCCGACGAAGAGCGAGACGCGCGCGCCGAAGATGATGGCCGAGATCATGTCGCGGCCCTGGTCGTCGGTGCCGAGCAGGAACCGCGGGTCACCGCCCTCGAGCCACACCGGCGCCTTGAATGCATCCATCAACCGGAACTGGGTCGGATCGAAGGCGTCGTAAGGGGCCACGACCTGCGGAGCGAGACCGGCAACCGCGAACACGAGAAGGATGGCCGCGGCCGCGATCGCGGCCGGATCGCGCACGAAGTCGTGCGCGAGATCGCTCCGCGCGAGCCGATCCTTCCAGCCCGGGCGCCGTTCCGCCCCTTCGCTCGCCGCCCGGCCGCGAGCCGCCATCAGGCCCGGGCCAGCTCGGATCGGCCGCGAAGCCGCGGGTCGATGACGAGATAGAGGAGATCGACGACCAGGTTGATTCCGACGAAGAGGGCGGCGATCAGAATGAGGTACGCGGACATCATCGACACGTCGGCGGTGGCGACGGACTGGAGGAACAGGAGCCCGAGGCCGGGCCACTGGAACACCGATTCGGTGATGACCGCGAACGCGATGATCGACCCGAGCTGCAGGCCGATGATGGTCACGACCGGTATGAGCGTGTTGCGAAGCGCATGCCGGTAGTGGACCGCCCGGTGCGAGAGCCCGCGGGCGCGGGCGAATCGTATGTAGTCGGTCCGGATCACCTCCAGCATCTCGGCCCGCACGAGCCGCATGATCATCGCGATCTGGAACGCGGCGAGGGTGAGCGACGGCATGATGAGGGCCTTGAGCCCGCCGGCGGTGAGAAGACCCGTCGTCCACCACCCGATCGCCACGACCTCTCCGCGGCCGAAGGAGGGCAGCCAGCCCAGGGTGACCGAGAACAGCCAGATGAGGATGAGCCCCATGAAGAAGGACGGCATCGAGATGCCGAACAGGGACGCGGAGAGCAGGAGCCGGCTCGCGAGGCTGCTCCGGTTCAGGGCCGCGTACACCCCGGCCGGGATCCCGATGACGACGGCGATGAGCATACCCGAGACCGCAAGCTCGACGGTGGCGGGAAGGCGCTCGACGAGGACCGTCTCGACCGCGCGGCCGAGCCGGTAGCTGATGCCGAAGTTGCCCTGGAGGACGTCTCCGAGAAAGGCGAGGAACTGGACCGGAATCGGCTGGTCGAGCCCGAGCTCGGCGCGCACCGCCTGGCGCTGTGCCTCCGTCGACTCGATGCCGAGGAGCGCGACCAGCGGATCCCCGAGGAAACGGAACATCACGAAGGCGACCGCGGTGACGACCAGCATCACGATCACGGCCTGGCCGAGCCGGCGGGCGAGAAAGCTCGCCATGTCAGGCGGCCCCCGCCCCCGCCCCGGCCCCGGCCCCGGTCCCCGCTCCGCCCTCGGCCCGCGCCCCGGGCCGGGGCGCCGAAGACGGTGCTCCCGCTCCCGGCGCGATGTCGGGCGAGGCGGACGGTGTTCCCGGCCCGGACGGGGGAACGGCGGTCCGCGGGCTCTCGGCGGCAAGCGTGGATCGCACCGCTTCCGGAAGCGTCTCGAAGTCCGTCTCGTCGTTGTAGACAAACACCGACAGGCGAAGCCACAGGCGTCCGGCGACGGCGGCGGCGAGGGCCTCGACCCGGTGGTCCTGCCAGAGCCGGTCGCGGATACGTCCCGCGTTCTCCCACGTCGCATCGAGGTTGCAGGGAAGGCGCACGGTCACCATGGCGGCGAAACTCGCGGCGGGGCCGCCGAGCTCGGTCTCGAGGCCGGCCGCGAGCTCGGTACCGGCCGTCCGCGCGAGGCGGGCGTTGCGCTCGCGCAGGGCATGCCCCCCGAGACGCCGGTGCAGCTCGATCGCCTCCGGAACGCAGAGCCACGCGGAGGGGTCCCGCGTCCCGATCTTGCCGAATTCGGCAGTGAGTCCCTGGCGATAGGCGTGCGAGATGATCGTCGGATGGATCTCGGCCGCATCCGCGCGCGCGCACAGGAACGCCGCCCCCTTCGGCGCGCACAACCACTTGTGGGCGTTGCCGACGTACCAGTCGGCACCGATGGCGTCGACGTCGAGGTCGACGAGACCGGGGGCGTGGGCGCCGTCGACGAGCACCGGAACGCCACGGGTCCTGCACCGGCGGACGATGCCGGCGATCGGGAACACGAGGGCCGACGGAGAAGCGACGTGGTCGACGACGACGAGACGGGTGCGGTCGTCGAGCGCCCGCCCGAGGGCGTCGGTAACTTCGGACGGGTCGCGGAGCGGCATCGGCACCGGCACCTCGACGACCTCCGCCCCGCTTCGCTCGGCAACGAAGCGAAGCGCGTTGCGGACCGCGCCGTACACGTGGTCGGTGGTGACGATCCGATCCCCCGGCGCGAAGCGGAGCGAGCGAAGCACCGCGTTCATCCCGCTCGTCGCGTTCTCGAGGAGGACGGTGCGCTCGGGAGCGGCTCCGATGAACCCGGCGAGCGAGGCGGCCGCCTCCCGGATGAGGCCCGGCAGCTCGTTCATGAAGAACCGGGGGGGCTGCGCCTCCATGCGAAGGCGCCACTCGTTCTGGCGCTCGAAGAGCTCGCGCGGCGTCGCGCCGTACGCCCCGTGGTTGAGGAACGCCATGTCCTCTTCGAGCGCGAAGAGGTGCCGGAGCGCGCGCCCGTACTGCGTCACGCGGCGCCACCCGCCGAAAAACCGGCGGCACCCGAGGGGGAGGCCGGCCGGGCGGCGATGTCGCGTACCGGGCGCGGAGCAGGCCGGCCCCGCGAACGCGGGTCCGCGGCGAACCTCTCCCGGCCGCGAGTCCCGCATCCACACGGGGAATTCGGTGTCGAAGTTGGGTTTCGCGATCGGGCGAGCGAGCCGGACGAGGGTTGTGAGACCCGATCTGGGCGGCCCCGGTATCCTCGCGTGACCTCGCGCCGTCGGGCCGCGTTGGCCTCCACGGTGCACGCTTGCAACTTGCCGGTCACGCTGGCCGCATCGATTAGAGGTGAGCTGAGATTGTCATACAAGTATACAGAGTGCCGGGTTGAGACCAGTCACCCATGAGCACCGACATCGCGGCCGACGTCGCCGTCATCGGGGCCGGACCGACCGGCGCCGCGGCCGCCTGGCGGCTGGCGACGGCCGGCGTCCGGGTCGCGTGCGTCGAGCGCGGCGGATGGTTCGACCATGGTGCCGTTCCCGTCGACGCGGCCGAACG
>JAJECB010000263.1 GCA_022822245.1 Gammaproteobacteria bacterium | reverse complement strand
CCGGAGAGGTCTCGATCTTTGTCTGCGCGGAGCCGTCGCTCACCATGATGCGAGTATCGTTGTCGCCGCCGCCCGCAATGCGAGGCGCCTTGACCCGCGGATTGCGCTCCGTGATCCCTGTCGCGATCCGATTGAAAGCTCCGTCAATCTCCTTGAGCGACGACTGACGGTCTGCAACCGGGAGGTAGGCGAGGTCGATGTCGACGGACAGCCTCGGCATGTCCCGGTGGAACAGGTTGATGGCCGAGCCGCCCTTGAGTGCGAACGCTGCCTCCGTCGCGATGTCCGGCAGCACGCTCAGCAGCAGGCGAACTTGGGCCACGTACCGATCAAGCATCGCCGCCTGCGCGCGCGGAATGCCGGAACACCAATGCTTCCGGCACGTAGATGCGGTAAGTCGGGTGAAGCTTGCCGCCCTCGACAAGGGCCCGCGGTCCGGATCCAAGGTCGATCTTCGTGGTATCCAGGTACTTGCGCCATGGATGCTCGTGTCTGTCCGCGAATACAAGGAACAGCCGGCGCACCTTCACGCTGCGGCACGCGGTCAGCAGCGCCATGAGGTGCTTCGGCCTCAGCGATACCAGTCCCTCGAAGATCTTGTCCAGGTTCTCGAAGCTTGCGCGTTGCGGCAGCTCGTCGAGCGCCTCAAGGATGGCGCGTTCCGGAGACGATGCCTTGATGGGCCACCGCCACACTTCGACCGATGCTCCGATCGGCCGGGCCTCCAGACCGGCCTCGTCGATGCCGACCGGATCGTCGCCGAAGAGAGTGCGCCGACGCACGACGATCTCCGTTCGCATCGGCAGCCGTTTCAGCCAGGACGGCACTTCGCCGTAGAACTGGACGCGCGACCTCCCGCCAAGGCTCAGGTAGTGCGCGTAGCCGGCCATGTCGAGAGCACTCTCGCCGCCGAGATGCACGGCGTACTTCATGATCCATTGCAGCGAGAGAAGTGAGATTTGCCAGGATGCCTCGTCCGCGCCCTGTGCACCCTCCGGCAATGGACGCCGGTACACGCCGCGGATGACCCGCTTCAGCCACCCGCGAGCGACGTAGTCATGGATGGACTTGGGGTCGATGCCCTGGCCCCTCAGCCATGGAGTATCCACCATGAAGCCCGGCGGAACCCTGTCCAGAAGCAATTTCAGTCTTGGCGTTTTTTGACGGTTCATAACCATCAAAATAACATGATTTCAAAAATCCGCTAAGAATTGCCTGGCCGAAGCCGCCGGGGCATGGCCAAGAACCATGCACCTCGGCCAAATTCGAAACAACCCGGGCTCCCAAACCCAACCAACAAAGCGGGTGAACCACCGCATCGCGGATTGGTCTGGCACGCGAATGCCGGTCAGAATCGCCACCCAGACATCGCTCCACCTGTGCTGACGGTTCGAGCGGACGATGCGCCAGCCTCCATCGTTGCGGATTCGGATCGGAGTCGCATCTTCCCCGTCGCTTCCCCGTGGCTGGTATAGCATGAGCTGTCGCGCTTCACGAGGAGGACGCTCGCATGCTCATTCGGACCATGACCGAGCTCGAGTCGCAGGGTCGCGTCATTTCCATCTCCCACGGGAAGTCATCGGCGGTACGCCTGCTCACCAAGTCCGACGGCGTCGGTTTCAGCGTCTCCGAGGCGAGAGCGAGCGCGGGCGAGAGCTCGGATCTCTGGTACAAGAATCACTGGGAGGCGAACTACATACGTTCGGGCCGGGGCGTTCTCGAGGATCGCGGCACCGGGGAGCAATGGCCTCTTGCGCCGGGCGTCGTGTACTGCGTCGGCCCTGTCGACCGGCACCGGGTCACAAGGAACGCCGGCGAGGGGATGCGCATCATCAGCGTCTTCAACCCGCCGCTCCTCGGCGAGGAGACCCACGACGAGGACGGCGCCTATCCCCCGACCGGCGAGATCCCTCCCGGGCAGCCGCGCATGTTCGTGAGGACGGCCGAGGACGTGCGCAAGGCGGGACGCGAGCTCGTGGTCGCGGGCGGTGCCGCCGTCAGCACCCGCTACCTGACCGCTGCCGACAACCTCGGCTTCTCGCTGCACGGTGTGCGCCTGAGGGCCGGCGCTTCCGCCGAGCTGTGGTACAAGCACCACTTCGAAGCGAACCTGATCCTCGACGGCGCCCTGGACGTGACCGACCATGCAAGCGGCGACACCCATCGACTCGGTCCCGGCGCGCTCTATCTCGTCGGCCCTGCCGACCGGCACCGGATCGAGGCGCACGAAGGAGTGCATCTCATCAGCGTGTTCAATCCGCCGCTGACCGGGAGCGAGAGTCACGACGAGGACGGCGCCTATCCCCCGACGGGACCGATTCCACCGGGTCCGACCGAGACGTAGGACGCGCGGTCCGCACCTTCAACCTCGACGCCCGGCACGGAACCGCGACACCCCAACAAGTCCTCGGTCACCTTCGTCGAGGACGGCGACTTCGACATGGAGCCGCCCCGCGTGGTCCCCGGCTCGCATCTCGGGCAGGACCACGATCACGATGACGCGGATGGAAACCGGCCCGGTCTCGTCGGCGAGCACGCGAAATCCCGGGTGCCGGTGTCGGAGTCGGTAACGATCACCGTCCCCGCCGGCCAGGTTCTCCGATAAGTTACTCCTGGTGTAATGGCCGGGGGTGCGAACTGGTCCAGGTATCGATTCCGAGCGTCATGGGTCGCCTGCGAGGAGCTAGCCGCAATGTTTCACCGATGTTCGTCGCGAGGACCAGGACGGCGAGGAAGCCGAACATCCATCGCATTTCGGACCGGAGCGTTGCGATGCGTTCATCCAGGCGCTCGATGTCGGCCTTTGTCGCGATCCGCTCGTCCGCTTGGGCGATGGTCTTGACGATAGCTTCGGCGTGGGCGGTGTCGAGGCCGGCCGCCTCGAGCTCGCGGACGGCGGCGTGTGTGTCGATGAACGTCAGCGAATCCTCGGGAGGCGCTGCATTTTGGGGTCCGTTCCGGTAGGGGGCGAAATACTACGCTAAGCGCGAAGCGAGGAGTCAGTGTCCCCATCGAAGCTCACAACCGCACGTCATGCAGCGGCCGACCCCAGTCCTGCGCCCGGGCGACCACCCGCTCGACGTCCTCCTCGAGCATCAGCCGCTCATCCACGAGCCTTCGCGCGGCCGCCTCGATGGCGTCCGCGTAGCCTCCCGCACTGCGGTACCGCGCAAGTACGGACGCGCGGGGATCGCCGGTCATCGCCGCTTCGGAGTCGGTGTCCGGAAACGGGAGGTGGCTGCCGGTGAACTGGTGCATCGCACCGTGGCCGAACTCGCGAGCGCGGAGGTTCCAGCCGACACAGGTGCCGAGCGGCGCTTCGACCATCGGCGCCCGCACTCCCGCGACATCGTTGCCGTCGGCGTCCACGGCGGGAACGAGGACCGCGTAGCCGCGGGCGTCCACGACCTCCGGGGGCTCAATGGTGAGCAGCCCCCGCTCGAAGTCCGGGCCGAAGTCGTAGAGTGGCAGCCCGTTCGCGCTGCTCGGAACCATAACGCCGGGGATGTCCGGAAACCGAGCTTTCCACTCATCGTAGTCCACCAGGGTCCCGTCCGCGCGGCGCGGGATCCGACTCGCCGGTGGCTCGACGCCATGGGTGGCCCAGGCGTCGAGGGCGTCGAGCATCGCCCGAAACAGCATCGACGTCTGAACGACGTTCACGTAGTGTCGGCAAATTCCTCGCGCCGGCCGGCGGGTGTTCGGATCGGCGAAGTGCTGCGAGCTCGCCCACAGGTAGACGCGGACGTTGCCCGGAGGCTCGAGATCGCGACCCTTGGTATCGGTGTGCACGAGCGACCCGCGCCGCTGCCAGTACTCCGTCGCGCTTTGCGTGTGCAGGACCAGCGGATCGGTCGCGGGACGCTTCAGGATCGCATCCTCGAGCCCGGTCAGGTGATCGACCGAGGACCCGTACGCGAACGGGAAGCGGTCCGCGCAGTTCTCGTGGTCCTCGTACTGCTGTCCGGCGGGATTGACGATGCGCGCGAAGCGATGGTTCATCCACATCAGACCCGCGCCCGCGACATGCGGCATCACGCCGTCGAACACCCGCCGGCCCCGCGCATCAGCGTTGTATCCCCGATAGACGAAGTCCCGGATGCAGCGCCCGGTCTGCGAACGCCCCCACGCGTACGCCTTGTCGATGGCTCCGCGGAGGGGGTTCGCGACACCGCACCCGTCGGTCTCTTCGTATCGAAGGAAGCTCACGAGATCACGCACCACCGCGTGGCCGATCCCGTAGGGCCGGGGGTCGCGCGCGGTGTAGACCAGCTCGTAGATCCAGCCGGGCTCGAAGCCGTCGAAGACGTGGATGTGGGTATCGGACTCGACGAGCGCGGTCTCGGCCCCTTGCGCGTCGAGCCCGACTCCGCCCTCCGTGCGTGCGAACGCCCAGTGATCGCTCGCGATGGGTTCGCGCGCGTCGCCAGCATAGCGTCGCCGCGTCAGGCTCGCTCGCGCCGTGTCGAGTGAGACGGTGGGGTAGCTCCGCGTGGACGCCCACCCGCTCAGGGGGAAGGTCGAGACTCCGGGTCCGTCGGCGATGAACTCCGATCGCACCAGACCGGTGAGGGGCTCGGCGCCGTCGCGCGCCACCGGCACGTCGAGCAGCATGCGCCCGTCGCCCGGCAGCAGGTCCCCTTCCCACGCCGCCCACACCACCGCATACCCGCGGCGAATGAGAAAGCCGTTGCCGGCGTCGCTCAGGGTGCGCGGATCGTTCGACGCCGGCGCATCGTTGAAGAACTGGAGCTCGCGCTTGTTCCCGCGGTTGCCGTATCCAAAGAAGAGCCTGCGGTTGCCCGGACCCACCGGCTTGAGCATGCAGACGTCAGTCGCGTACTCGACGAGGCCACCGGCATTGCGCCGCACCTTGTCGAGATCGACGACGTCCGCGTACGCCGGTGCGTGCGGGTCGACGGCGAAGTGTGCCCGACCGACGAGCCGTTCGTAGGGACCGGCGCCCTCGAAGGGATGTCCGTCCGCGAAGGGCTCGCGCTCGGTGATCCGCAGCTCCAATGAACCGTTCACGTCTCCTCCAAATCGTATCCGCGATGGACCGGCAGCGATGATTCATGCCCCTCGCGGGTGGGTACGATCAGCGCAGTACAGAGCAGAGACCCGCCTGCTTTCCGGTTCGGTGTGGCTGCCGGCCGCCAGGTGCAACGGGTTCCTTCCCGCGGCGTTCGCCGTGTCCGGATTCGCTCGTGCGTTGAGCAGCACCCGGATGGTCGCGATGGACTGACTCACCATCAAGGTCGGCTGCGAGGCGTCGGACGCGAAATGAAGCGGCGTGTTCCCGTCCTCGTCGCGTTGGTTCGGATTGCCCCCCGCATCCAAGAGCGCCGACATCGTCTCGACCCGACCGAGCCTCGCCGCGCCGTGCAACGCGGTCCGTCCCGCCCGGTCCGGGACGTTGGGGTCCGCTCCCCTGGCCAACAAGGACCGTACTTCGCCCGCATACCGGATCCGTTCAGACCTTGCCCGGTACCGGTAGAAGATGTCCGACTCGCGGATGACATCCGCGTCATTGCGAAGGGCCACGACGGGCCTTGCCTTCGCCTTGGCGACGTGCAGAACTCCAAGCAGAACGTCCCCGACTCGCGTGGTGAAGGCCTCCCATTCGAGCTCGGGGGCAAGGGTCGCGTTCAGATAGCCGGAGAGACTTTCCGAGGCGAAGGCATCGAACCGCTCGCCATCCACTCCGACGAGCTCGCGCGGAGAATCCGTCACACCGAATACGATGAACCCGCCGGAGTTGTTGGCAAACGCCGCGAGAGTCTTCGCGTACTTCGCACGACCTGCCCGGCTGAAGCTCTCCTTGAACTCGAGCCGCGTGCTCTCGCGTGACTTCAGACGCCCGGGATTCTCTGGATCAGGGCGAAGGAGGCCCCGCGCTTGAGTCTCAAGTTCCGTTGTCGTCACGGCACGAGCTTGCGTCGAGTGTCATGGAACGGGAGGCGGGAAGCGGGTCAGTTCGCGGCGTCCCGCCTCCCGGCACTGGCCCGCAAGCCGCGCCGCGCGCAGTCGCTATGCGTGGATCTGGTACATCGGGATCGCCTTGAAGGCGGGAACGTCGATCCCGCGCTCCTCGACGATCGCCGCGACCCACTTCGGAGTGCGACCGATGCCACTCCAGGTATCGTCCGGGTTCTGCGGATTGCGGTACTTGGCCGGGCGCTTCTGGCGCGCCGTCCCATTCGCCCCGCCCTTCGCGAGCTCGGGGAAGATGTCGCCCATCTTGTAGCCTTCCGCGGCGACCCTGCGTTCGAGTTCGTGCCGGAGGTCCTTTCGGCGCTTCTTTTCGCGGGAGGCCATCTCGGTCTGGGTCTGGGTGACAAGGTCGGCGAGCTGGTCGATGCTGAGACCGGAAAGGTCGATGTCTGCCATGGTGGTGTTCCTCGTAACAGAGCGGGCGATGAAAACTCCGTCACCTCATCAAGGCACGGAGACGAAGGAGTGGTGAGAGAGGCCGGGGCCAGTGCGCCCGGAACGCGTATCGCATCATCGGGCGCGGATTCTACCAGCCCCGCGTTCGAGGCAGGGACGCGACGAGAAGGAAAGGCTCACTCTCGGGAGTCACCCTGACGATTGACAGAATCGGTCGGCGCTACGACCGGACAAGGGTCCGCCGGTGAGAACGCAACCAGCGGAGAACATTCTGTCAAGGGCGGAGAGAAACCCTCCCCGTACGGCGGCGGTGCTGGTGCTCGAGCCGATCTTCGAGGCGGACTTGCAGCCGGAGCAGCACGCAGACCGAGTTGGCCACAGTGCGCACGACGCGGTACGCGCGGCGTACGAACTGGGAAGGCGCGGTCACGATGAGGTGGTCGAGGCAGATCTGTGTGGCTACTTCGATGAGATCGACCACCAGGCGATTGACGGCGAAATCACGGTCCGGCCGCGTCCCGGACCCATAGTGCCGAAGCCGACACTGAACTACCATTCAGTCGAGCCAACCGGCAGGGCCAGGTCGGGTTCGTTCCACCGACCGCAAGGGGGAAGGAGGGAAGCCGCGCTCCCGCAGGACGCCGATCTCCCGGCCCTTGCCGAACGGCCTTCAAGCAGGAAACCGGAGTCTTCGTCATGGCCCTCCTGACCACGACCATCGGCGCCTATCCGAAACCCGCGTGCGTACGCCTGCCGGACTGGTTCTCGCATCCGGAAGGGACCGACAGCACCAATCCGACCCGAGGATGGGCCGAGGCGATGGCGGAGCTAGGCGACGAGGTGGAGGCGATCCTCGCGCGGGGCGTGAGCGAAACGATCGGCGACCAGGTGGAGGCCGGCATCGACATTCCCACCGACGGGGAGATCGCCCGCGAGAACTACATCCACTACCACTGCCGTCATCTCGAAGGGGTGAGCTTCGAGCGTCTCGAGGAGAAGGCGATACGCAACCGCGGGTTCCGGGCCCTCCTGCCGACTATCGTCGGGCCAGTGCGCGCCGGTGCGCCGTTCCTGCCCGCAGACTACCGGCGCGCCCAAGGTTGCACGGACCGGGAGGTGAAGATCACGATGCCGGGTCCGTTGACCATCGCCGATACGACGGTCGATCTTCACTACGACGACCCGCGTGCGCTGGGGAGCGACCTTGCCACCGCCCTCAACGACGAGATCCTCGCGCTCGCCGCGGCGGGCTGCCGGCACATCCAGATCGACGAACCGTTGTTCGCGCGCAAGCCCGACGAAGCCCTCGAGTACGGATTCGACCATCTCGAGCGCGCGTTCCACGGCTGCCCCGGGCACGTCACCCGAACCGTCCACATGTGCTGCGGCTATCCCGATCACCTCGACCGTCGCGACTATCCGAAGGCCGATCCGGAGAGCTACTTTCGGTTGGCCGACGCGATCGAGGACTCGACCATCGATGCGGTGAGCATCGAGGATGCCCATCGCCCGAATGATCTGTCGCTCCTTGAGCGTTTTCGCCGGACGACGGTGATCTTCGGCGTGGTCGCGATTGCAAGGAGCCGGGTGGAGAGCGTGGCGGAGATCGGCGGGCGTCTCGCCGGCGCGCTCGCGCACATCGACGCGCACCGGCTCGTCGCGGCGCCCGATTGCGGGCTCGGGCTCCTCGGCCGGGATCTCGCGCGGCGAAAGCTCGTGAACCTGTGCCGGGCGGCGCGCGCGGCAGGTGGGGATTGCGCCTGAGGAAGCGGCGCCATCCCGAGAGCGCGGTGCCGCTCGGCCTCGCCCCCCTTCGCTTCTTCGTTCCCTCATGCACCGGCGATGCTCTCACCCGCCGCCATTCGCAAACGAGACGGATTATCTCGTCTGTCAAATCTTCGTTGACAGCGATCGGACTCGCCGGTGTAATGGAGGAGAACCGTGCGAAAGGAAATCCGGGTCAATGGCGGAAGACAGGGCGAGCCCGAGGCGCCAGCGACTCATCGAAGCAACTCTCGACAGCCTCGCGGAAAACGGCTACCGGGGGTCGTCGGTACGAAGAATTACGACTTCCGCTGGCGTTTCTCTTGGCCTGGTGCAGCATCATTTCAACGGCAAGGACGGCCTCATTCGGGCGTCATACCGGCATTTCAGACAAAGTGCGGTGATGGCGTACATCGCGGAGGCGAAGAATGCCGGGCCGGACCCGGCAACACGCTTGGAAGCCTTTGCAAGGACGATACTTGTGCGCCGCGCGGACGCGGGCCGGAAGTTGATGAAGACCTGGATCAGCTTCCTTGAGCCGGTGATCTCGGATCCCGAAGTGTCGGCGATTCAGTCGGAGATCTACGACCTCTATGTCCAGGAATTGAGCCAGTGCGTCGAAGAGATCTTCGCCAGTCGAGGTGAACCGCCCGGTCCGGAAGCGGTACGAAAACTCGCAATCGGCATCTATTCATTGCTTGACGGGCTCTGGCTGGAATGCGCCCTGAATCCTTCGCGGATGACGCCGGATGAGGCACTGGAAATCGCGCTGGATCTCATCGGAACGAGGCTCGGGGTTTCCTACGGCGCTGTCCTCGGTGACGGCTCTCCGTAGCCGGGGATGTCGGAGCGGCACGCCCGTCCATGTTCTCGTTGCAGTCCGTCGCGAAGTTGCTCGCCACCGGAGACTGGAAGAAGGCGGAGCGGCAGTTGAAGGTTCTCCGCCGGCGCTACCCGGAGCGCGCGGACGTTGCCTACAACTATGCGCTGGTGGTCCGGGAGCGCGGGCGATTCGACGAGGCGCTCGAAATGCTGGCCGAAACCGCGCGGCGCTTTCCGGACTACCCGCGGGCCTCCTTCGAGCATGCCAACACCCTGGTGGCGCTCGGCTGCGAGACCGAGGCGGTCGAGCGGCTCGAGCGGTATCTCGGCCGATGGCCGGAAGACGCCGACGCGCACCTGCTCCTCGGCCGGATCCGGGTGCGCGAGGGAAACACCGATCGGGCGAGGCAGCACCTCGCCGCGGTCGAGCGCCAGGTCGCGGACAACGATCCTGACGCCACCCTTCTCGCGGCACAGATCCACCTTCGGGACGGGGACCTCGGGCGTGCCCAAGCCCAGTTCCGGCAGCTCTCCCGTGCCGATCCCGCCCTCCGCCCGAGCCTCGTCAAGGAGCTGACCCAGGCGCCCCGAGGCCGGATCCCCCTCGACAGCCGGCGCCTCGGCTGGAATTGACCCAACCGGTCGGCCGGAAGTCAGCGCCGGCCGGGCCGCTTCTTCGGTGCACGGTATTCCCGGCGATACACCCCCGCCGATTCTTCGAGAGCGGCCTGGAGCTCGCGGTGCCGCGCGAGCTCCGGCCCTTCGAGGGTCCCGCACTCCAGCGAGAGGGACTGGCGGCGGACCGGGACCCCCTGGGCCACCGGGGTGCCCCGGGGGAGAACCCCCTCGAAGGCGTCGTCGTGCCAGAGCGCCGGGAAGTGGACGAAGTTGCTCGCGTACGCGTCGCAGTCAACGAGCCCGGCGACGGTGCGAAACGGGAGTTCCATCCGGTTGAGGGGATGGGTGAAGAGCATGGACCAGCCCGCCGGCAGTCCCACCGTCCAGTAGTTCGTGAACTTGATGACGAACCGGGTGGCGTCGGCGTCGAACGGCGGCAGGCCCTTGACCTGCTCCGGCAGGTGCACTCCGAGCGGGGCCCGGGTGACCGGAGACGACGCGAGAGGAGGAATGTCCCAGTCCCACTCGAGCTCGCCGTCCCGCACGGTGATGTCGGCCGCAAGCGGAAAGAGGATGCCGTAACGGAGCGCGTCGACGAACGGCGGGCATTGCTTGACGGTGCGAACGGGCACCCCACCGAGCAGGGCGCTCGGTTCCGTAGCGGGCATTCGCGCGAGCCACTCGGGGGTGAGACGGGAGGCGAGCTCCGGCGCGGGAACGCGTCCTTCGAGCTCGGGGGGGCACCGGAGGGAGACGGCGAGCTCCTCTCCCGCGGTCTCGTCGCGCGGCCGCGGGCTCATGCAGGCCGCCCTCCGGACGTCACTACGCGGTCCTCGGGGCGGCCGGCACGCCATCCGGCAAGTCGCGCTCGACGCGGCTCCTCGCGATCGCCTCGTCGGCCCGTCTCGCCCGCTCCGCCCGGATCTCCTCCGCCGCCCGCTCCGCCCGGCGCTTGAGCTCGTAGACCACCGCGATGGCGACGGTCATCACGATGAAGATGGCCGCGAGCGCGGCGACCTCGGGGGTGGGGGTCTTCCGCGCGAGCGACGCGAGCTTGATCGTCAGCGTCGTCTCGGTGCCGATCGAGAACACGGTGGTGTTGAAGTTCTCGAACGACTGGAGGAACGCGATGATCCCGGCGGTGATGATCGACGGCTTGAGGAAGGGGATCGTGATCCACCAGAAGACCTGCCGGTGGGAGCCGCCGAGGTCGAGGGCCGCTTCCTCGAGCAGCGGGTCGAAACGCTGGAGCCGGGCGATGAACATCAGCATGCAGTACGCGGCGATGAAGGTGGTCTGGGCGAGCGTCGCGACGAAGAGGCCGCCGCCGATCCCGAGGTCGTTCCAGAAGACGAGCGAGGAGATGCCGAGGATGATCCCCGGCATGAGGAGCGGCGAGACGAGGACGGCGTAGAGCGGGGTGCGGAGCCGGCTGTGCAGCCGGGTGACGAGGAGCGCGCCCGCGAGCCCGAGGAGGAGCGAGAGCACGACGACGAAGACGCCGATGACGAGCGAGTTGAGGGCGGCGGACCAGAGCGGCTCGTTGGCCATCAGGTCGGCGAACCAGTGCAGGGTGAACCCTTTGAACGGAATCGCGGTCGGCGGGACCGCGACCGTGTTGAAGGCGGCGACGATCATGAACAGAAGGGGAAGGAACATGTAGGCGAAGAACGCGACGAGGTACCCGAGCACCCCGTACTTGAGGATCCCCGCGGACGAGAGGTCCAGTCGGGCGGCGCGCTCGGCCTGGCGCAACAGGTGCTCGGCTTCGTCCGGCCCGTGGCGCCGGGCGAGAAAGCGGAGGGTCGCGTCACGGTAGGTCCGGAGCAGGGACAGGGCGAGCCCGAAGAGGAGCGAGGCGAGGATGATGCCCGCCATGGTGCCCGCCACGAGGTCGACGAGGCCGTGGCGGAAGAGCCCGATTCGAAGGCCGAGCCACGCGCAACCGATGACCACGACGGCGTAGCCGAATCCGGAGGTCTTCTCCAGCATCCGCAGCACGCTTGCGAGCATCGGCGGGGCGCCTACTTCGCGATGTCCTGCAGCCCGACCCGGAAGAGCCGCATCATGAGTGAGATGAAGACCAGGCACACGAGCAGGAGGACGAACGCGTACGCGGACCCGAGGCCCCAGTCCGAGGCTTCGTAGAACTGGTCGTAGATGATTTCGGTGAACCATTTGGAGGTGGTGCTGCCGAGCATGACCGGCACCGCGTAGGAGCCCGCGGCGAGCATGAACGTCATGATGCACCCGACCGCGATGCCCGGCTTGGCGTGGGGGATGACGACCGCCCAGTGCACGAGCCACCAGGGCGCGCCGAGGTCGCGGGCCGCCTCGATCTGGTTCGGATCCAGGGTCTCGATGGTGTTGTAGATGGGAAACACCATGAAGAGGATATAGGCGTAGGTCATGCCGATGATGACCGCCTTGTTTCCGTCGCGCCAGTCGATGGGGCCGTCGGCGAGCCCGACCGCGATCAGGAACTGGTTGAGCACCCCGTGGTCCGCGAGGATCATCAGCCAGGAAAAGACCCGCAGTATCTCGTTCACCCAGTAGGGGACGACGAGGCCGAGCATGAGCAGCGCGGTCGTGTTCGCGGGGGCGGACTTCGCGAGGTAGAACGCCACCGGATAGCAGATGACGAGGGCGACGAGGGTGACGAGGATGGAGGCCCAGATGGTCTTGAAGAAGATCGGCCGGTTGGCGTCGTTGGAGAAGAGCTCGAGATAGTTCTCGAGCGAGTAGCGGGGCTCGGCGCGCTGTCTCGCGTCGGCGACGAAGCGCTCGAGCTCCGCGATGTCCCTGTCGATCCGTTCGAGTCGGCTCCTTGCCTCGTCGATTCTCTCAGGCGCGCCCTTCTCGCTTCCCGCCGGCTCGCGGGCGCCGAACGGGTTGAACAGGGAAGTGCCCCCGGCGGCGGCGGCCGCGGCGCCGCCCGCGCCGGCCGGCTCCCTCCCCAGCGAGTCGATGCGCCGCTCGAGACGCTGGCGGGCCACGAACAGCCGGTCGATCTCGGCGTTCGCGCGCGAGATGTCGGCGACGACCGAACGGTCGCTGTAGAGCAGGGATTTCTCCACCATGAGGAGCTGCGGAAGGACGATCATGCCGAGGAGCCAGAACCCGCAGCCGAGGAACGCGTAGGCGGTGACGACCCCGCCGTAGCGCCGCAGGAAGTCCCGTACCGCCCCCATCGTGCCGACTTCTCCCGCTTAATCGGCTTAATCGGCGGCGAGGGGGCCATCGGGCAGGGCCACCGCTTCCTCGGCCCGGAAGCCGATGCGCACGGTGGTGCCCGGGGCGAGGGCGGACACGTCCTGGTTGTTGGTGAGGTGCACGACGGTGTCCCGCGTCCCTTCGCTCTTCACGAAGAGGTTGTAGTAGGCGCCCTCGAGGTCGAGCCGGGTCACGGTGCTCTCGAAGACGTTGTCCGGGGTCGGGCCGGGGCCGTCCTCGACGAGCGTGCACCGCTCCGGGCGCACGAAGAGCAGCGCCTCGTCGCCGATCGCGAGCCCGCCTCCGTTCCTTGCCCGGAGCTCCCCGAAGCGCGTGTCGAGGACCGCGTACTGGTGGTCGGACCGGACCACTCGCCCGCGAAACGGGTTGTTCTCCCCCACGAAGGTCGCGACGAAGGCGGTGGACGGGGCGCCGTAGATCTGCGACGGGGTCCCCACCTGTTCGATGACCCCCGTCGACATGACCCCCACCCGATCCGACATGGTGAGGGCTTCGCTCTGGTCGTGGGTGATGTAGATGAAGGTGACCCCGGTCCGCTTCTGGATGAGGCGAAGCTCCGCGCGCATGTGCTGGCGGAGCTTGAGGTCGAGCGCGGAGAGGGGTTCGTCGAGCAGCAGCACGGCCGGCTCGACGGCGAGCGCCCGGGCGATCGCGACCCGTTGGCGCTGACCGCCGGAGAGATCGTTCACGAGCTTGTCGGCCTGCCCGGGGAGGGCGATGAGCTCCAGCAGCTCGTCGGCGCGGCGGCGGCGCTCGGCCCGGGACTGTCCGCGCACCCGGAGTCCGAAGCTGATGTTCTCCCACACCTTCATGAGCGGAAAGAGGGCGAGGTTCTGAAAGATGAGGGCGGTCGGGCGCCGGTTGGGTCCGATGCCCCGCATCTCCTCGCCGCCGATCCGCACGGTGCCTTCCGTCGGCTCGATGAAGCCCGACACGGTGCGAAGGATCGTCGTCTTGCCGCAGCCGGACGGCCCGAGAAACGAGAAGAACTCGCCCCCCTCGACCTCAAGGTGGGCGTCGCGCACGGCCACGAAGTCGCCGAAGCGCACGGTGACGTGCTCAAGCTCTACGTGGTTCGGCATCGCCGCCCTCCCTGCGAGCCCGGCCGGGCGACGCGCGCCGGCATCGCGCGCCGGTAGGGGGGTGAGAGCGGCCCGCCCCCTCCGGGCGGGCCGCTCGCGGAGAGCTCTACGCGGTTTCCCAGCGGGTGATGTATTCGCCGCGCAGCTTGCCGAACCAGCCCGCTTCCGGCTTCCACCACCACAGGTTTGCGATGGCTTCGCCGTTCGGCCCGTAGATGAACTTGAAGCGCTCCTGCGCATCCGCATCGAGGGCCATTTCCGCCCCGATGGCGGCGGAGTTGTAGCCCGAGTGCGCCGAGTGCATCCCGCCCCCCTCGGCCGAGATGAGCCAGTTGATGGCCTCGTAGGCCTGGTCCACGTTCTGCGCCCCGGAGGTGAGGCACATGGTGTCGAGCCACGTCAGGGCACCTTCCTTGGGGGCGACGTACCTGATCCGGCCACCCGTCTCCTTCCACATGCTGATCGCGGTTCCGTCCCAGCTCTGCCCGATCGTGCAGCCTTCCGTCGTGAACGCGCCGGTCAGGTCCGCCGCGGTCTTCCAGAAGACCTTGACCCAGGGCTTGTGCTCAATCGCGAAGGAGAGCGCCTGGTCGAAGACGTCCTTGGCCACCGCCTCGTCCCGGTATGCCTCATCGAGCATCTCGCCGGTCCCGTCCAGCATGAGGGCGATGGTCGTCAGGCCGGAGCGCGGCCGTACCGCCACCTTGCCTTCGTTGCCCGCCTCCCACTGGCTGTTCCACGAGGCGTTCTCGAACGTGAGATCGTGAACCTCGGAGTTGAACGCGACTCCTTCGGTGCCCCAGTTGAAGGGGATGCCGTAGCGCTTGCCGCGACGCGATGCGCCAAGGTCGAGCGACTTCTCCCAGATCGCCGGCTGCACCTGGTCGGCCATCACCCGGGACTCGTCGACCGGCTGGAGCAGCTCCGCGCCGTCTTCGTCGCCCGCGTCGTACCAGCTCTGGAGCGAGCTCACGGACGGAAAGACGATGTCGAACCCCTTGCCCTTGGACGCGCGGAGCTTGTTGAGCACCTCGTTGTTCGTGCCGAAGGTGGTGAGGTTGAGCTTGATCCCGGTCTTCGACTCGAACGCGGCGATCATGTCCTGCGAAACGTACTCGTCCCAGGCGTACACGTCGACGGACCCCGAGCTCGAGAGCGCGTCGTGCGAGCGCAGAATCGCGGGGCCGGCGGCCGCGGCCGCCACCGCGCCCTTGAGCAGGGTGCGGCGCGGAATGGTCGTGCGACTTTGCATCTGTGTCATCGTCATGCCTCCTGTTGACACGTGCCGAATGGAGTGCGCGCCACTCCTCGGCTAATATTGGCCCAAATGCTGAACGTTCGTCCAGTTTGGGGGCAACGAAGGCACCGATGACCGGGCAGACAGCGACGGGCGGCGTGCCGCGGCGGCTCGGGCGACCCGGGCGGGGCTCCGGAGGGTGATGCTCGTCACGCACTCCTTTCCGGCGCCGGGCCCCCCGCGAACGCAAGTGCGCGGCGGCGCGAGGGGCTCGGGGACCGGGCGGTGCGTTCGCCTCGGGTAGGCGCAATGTACCTTCGCAAGTTCACGCATCTCTTCGGCGGAACGCGCGCGCTCGAAGATCAGATCGACGAGTTCTTCGACAAGGTCACCGAAGCGGCCTTCGTGTTCAGGAAGGCGGTCCGGATCTACCTCGCGGAGGGCGTGAACGGGGACTATGACGAATTTCTGGACCAGGAGCGCGAGATCGAGAGCCGGGAGGATGCGCTTCGTCGCTCGATAGAGTCCGAGCTCTTCGCCCGCACCCTCATCCCCGACCTCCGGGCCGACGTGATGGCCCTGCTCGAGGCGACCGACGGCATCGTCAACATGTTCCAGGCCAACCTGTATCGGCTCTCGATCCAGCAACCGGACATTCCCGCCGAGTTCCATCCGGGCTTCCGCGATCTCACGAAGACCGTGATCAAGTGCGTCGAGAGTGCCGTGCTCGCGGCGAGGGCGTTCTTTCGCGACATGAAATCGGTGCGCGACCATGCGATGCGCACCATCGTCCTCGAATCCGAAGCGGACAAGCTGTCCACCCGGCTGCAACGCTCGGTGTTCTCGTCCGACCTTCCGCTCGAACGAAAGATGCACATTCGCTACTTCATCGAGCGCATCGACGACATCGCCAACGAGGCGGAGGACCTCGCCGACTCGCTGCAGATCTTCACCATCAAGCGCCGCGACTGACCCCAGGGGAAGGAGGCTCTCGCCGGTTTGCGCGGTGCGGGCGGAATCGGAGCGGCTGGTGCATGCCTGACCCTCGATCGATCAACACCTCACCACGGAAGTCCTAGTGGAATTCGCGGGATTGCTGTTGCTTTCGAGCGGGCTCTTCCTCGGCTGGTCGCTCGGGGCGAACGACGCCGCCAACGTCTTCGGCTCGGCCGTCGGCACCCGCATGATCCGGTTCACCACCGCGGCGCTCGTGTGCAGCGCATTCGTCATCCTCGGCGCGGTGGTGAGCGGTGCAGGCACCACCGAAACGCTCGGCCGGCTCGGTGCGGTCGACGCACGGGCGGGCGCGTTCACCTGCGCCCTCGCGGCCGGGCTCACCGTCTGGTACATGACCAGGTGGGGCCTGCCGGTCTCGACCACGCAGGCGATCATCGGCGCCATCGTCGCCTGGAACTTCTTCAGCGGCGCGGTCACCGACGTCTCGACGGTCACGACGATCGTGAGCACGTGGGTGCTGTGTCCGGTGCTCGCGGGGATCATCGCGGTGCCGCTGTTCCTTGCGACCCGCCACCTCCTTCACCGGGTGAACCTGCACCTGCTTCGGACGGACGCGCTGACCCGGGTCGCGCTGCTCTTCGCCGGGGCGTTCGGCGCCTACAGCCTCGGGGCGAACAACATCGCCAACGTGATGGGGGTGTTCGTCGAGTCGTCCCCCTTCGGCACCCTCTCCCTGCCCGGGGGCCATGCGCTGACCTCCGCGCAGCAGCTCTTCCTCCTGGGGGGAATCGCGATTGCGGCCGGGGTGACCACCTACTCGCGACGGGTCATGTTCACCGTCGGGAGCGATATCGTGCCGATGTCCCCGCTCGCCGCCTGGGCCGTCGTGATCGCGCACTCCGTCGTGCTGTTCGCGTTCGCCTCGGAGGGCCTGGAGCGGCTGCTTGCGGCCCACGGACTGCCGACCATTCCGCTCGTCCCGGTCTCGAGCTCGCAGGCCATCGTCGGGGCCATCGTCGGCCTTGGCCTCATGCGCGGGGGGCGCGACGTCGACTGGGGGCTCGTCCGCAACATCGGGCTCGGATGGCTCACCACCCCGATCGTCGCCGCCGCGGTGTGCTTCACCGCGCTCTTCATCGTTCAGAATGTCTTCGAGCAACCCGTCCATCGCGAGAGACGATCCGCGTCGCCGGTCGAGACGCTCGACCGCCCCGGCGAGCCCGGGGCGGCCACGGATTCGACCGCTCACCCTGCATCCGGGAGTCGCCATGATTCGCGCGATCACCTTCGATCTCTGGGACACCGTCATCCACGACGGTTCGGATGAACCGAAGCGGGCCGCGGCCGGCCTGCCCTCGAAGCGGGAGGCGCGCCGGGCGCTCGTGCGCGATGCGCTTGCCGCCCGGTCGCCGATTCCGGCCGCGGTCGTCAACGCCGCGTACGGGGTCGCCGATGCCGCCTTCGACAAGGTCTGGCACGAGCAGCACGTGACGTGGTCGGTCGCGGAACGGCTCTCGGTGCTGCTCGGCGGACTCGGACGGGAGCTCCCGGAATCGGAATTCGCCCGGGTCACAGCAAGCATCGAGGAGATGGAGCTCGACGTGATGCCGGACCCGGTCCCCGGGATCGGCGAGGCCATCGAGACCCTCGCCGCCCGGTATCCTCTCGCGGTCGTCTCCGACGCGATCCATTCGCCGGGTCGGTGCCTGCGCGAATGGCTGGCGCGCCACAGCCTGCTTCGCCACTTCCGGGCGTTCGCGTTCTCCGACGAGGTCGGCCGCTCGAAGCCGCATTCCGACATGTTCCACCGCGCCGCGGAGGGACTGGAGGTCGACGTGAGCGAGATGCTTCACATCGGCGACCGGGAGCACAACGACGTCCGCGGCCCGCACGCGCTCGGCATGAAGGCGATCCTCTTCACCGCCACCCGCGATCGGGATAGGGTGGGGAGCACCGCGGACGCGGTGTGCGGGGGGGCCGGGGACCTCCCGGATCTCGTCATGCGCCTTGCCGGCGCGGAGGAGTAGCGGGCAATGGATCCGATTCGTTTTCTCGTCATTGATGGTTACCTCCGAAGTGGGCGTGAAGGGCTGGTCGCGGCTGGCGCGACCACCGCCGGAAAGCTCTGCGAGCGGATGCTGCTCGACTGCCATCCCGACGCCACCGTCGACATCCTGTATCCCACCGACCCGGGCCGCGGCCTTCCCGAGGGCGCCGCTCTCGCCGCCTACGACGCGATTGCGTGGACCGGGTCGAGCCTCACCATCACCGAACCCGACACCCCCGAGGTGCGGCCACAGGTCGAGCTCGCCCGCGCGGCGTTCGAAGCCGGGGTCCCAAGCTTCGGGAGCTGCTGGGGGGCCCAGATCGCGGCGGTCGCGGCGGGAGGTCGGTGCGCCGCGAATCCTCGCGGCCGAGAGATGGGGGTTGCCCGCAAGATCGCCCTCACCGGCGAGGGACGGGCCCATCCTCTCTACGCCGGCAAGCCGAGCGTCTTCGATGCGTTCATCTCCCACGAGGACGAGATCACGCATCTCCCGAGCGGCGCGGTCAACCTCGCGGGAAACGCCTTCTCGAGCGTGCAGGCGATCGGCGTGACCCACCGGCGCGGGACGTTCTGGGCGGTGCAATACCACCCCGAGTACGACCTGCACGAGCTTGCGCGCCTGACGTTCGCCCGCATGGAGCGCCTCGTGGGGATGGGGTTCTTTGCCGATCTCGACGCGGCCCGCGACTACGTGAACAAGCTCGAGACGCTGCACCAGGATCCGTCCCGCCGGGACATCGCGTGGCTCCTCGGGATCGACGACGACGTGATGAACGCCGACGTCCGGCAGGTGGAAGTCCGCAACTGGGTCGAGCACTTGGTGCTGCCCCGCCGGCGAAGGTAGGCCCGAGGCGCCGCGGCCAGCCGATACCACCGGGGCACGCGGGCGGATGGGCTCGGCCGAAGAGGGCGGCGGCTAGCCCGCATGTTGCATGAAGGTTGGGATTTTGCGTTCTGCCGGGTTGACTGGCTTTTTGCGGAGCATTTTCGACAGGACGGTTGGCGGTTGAGGGCCTTGAGAGTCGGTGCGTAGCGGCGCAGAGCGATTTTGCGGTGCGGTTCAAGCCGCGCGGGCGATGCGAAGCGAACCTCGACGTCGATCGCGGTCGTGTAGATGGCGGTGGTGGAGATTGAGGCGTACCCGCGGACCGCCGCGATTGTCCGGAGCGGGACGCGGGCCGCGACCGTGGCGCCGCCGAACGAGTGTCGTAGTCCACGGGGGTACGCCTGAACACCCGGTCGTGCCCGGCCACTTCGAGCTTGGCGGGCACCCGGCGAAGCGTCGCGCAATGCCCGTGCACCTCCCCAGACGACGAAGTCGCGTCCCTTGTGGGAAGCACAAAATTCCGTGGGGTCAACCTTGATGGAGTCACGGCGTGGGGCGTAGTTTTCGGTCATGGAGTCCGTGAAGTCGGCGGGGGCCCCGGGGGCGATCCTGCAGCTCAGGATTCGGCTGACCCCACGGAATTTTGCGCTTCCCATCCAGACTAATCTGACCCGGTGAACCGGCAAAAATCGCTCCTCGCATGGTCCGAATCCCCATCGAACGCAGCGCGAAAGCGCCCAACGCCGGGGACTGCGACCAAATCCGCGGCCAGGACCACCAAAGTGGACCCAAAATCCCGAATCGGTGACGGATGCGGGTTGGCCCGCGGCGGAAAGCGCCCAGCCGGTTGATGGGCGAGTGGGCGGTACAGTAGTACAACCGTCCCCGGCAGAGACAGGTCGGAAGCGTCCCGCCGGATCGCCGTCTCCGTGGAACGGCTCAGGACCTGGCCCGCCCGATGGCTTCCCGGATCAGACCCTTCGCGGCTTCCGCATCCATCCAGTCTCCGATCTGCACCCACTTGCCCGGTTCCAGGTCCTTGTAGTGCTGAAAGAAGTGCCGGATTTGGTCGAGGGCGATCTGGGACAGGTCGGAGTAGTTGTCGACGTCGTCGAAGCACTTGGACAGATTGCGCGACGGGACGGCGATGACCTTCTCGTCCTGGCCGGAGTCGTCCTCCATCGGGAGCACGCCGATGGGCCTGACGTTGATCACGCAGCCGGGCATGAGCGGGCGGGTGTTGCACACCACCACGTCGATCGGGTCGCCGTCCTCGCACAGGGTATGAGGCACGAAGCCGTAGTTCCCGGGGTAGGCCATGGGGGTGTGGAGGAAGCGGTCGACGACCAGCACGCCCGCGTCCTTGTCCAGCTCGTACTTGATGGGCTGGCTGCCGACGGGTACTTCGACGATGACGTTCACGTCGTCCGGCGGGTTTTCGCCGATGGCGATGGCTTCGATACGCATTGGCATTCGTCTCCCGTGCAGGGCGGCTCAGATCGTCCGCCCCCCGTCCACCGGCAGGCAGGCCCCGGTGAGGAACTCCGCGTCGTGCGGCGCGCGGGCTGCGCCGTCGTCGGCGCGAGTGCTCACCGAGAGGTCCTCGGCGGAGAGCCGGCCGTCGCGGCCGGGACGGGTTGCGAAGTCCACTCGTTGGCCCTCGCGAAGCGTGGCGAGGCCGGCCCGCTCGATGGCGGAGACATGCACGAAGACGTCGTTCGAGCCGTCGTCGGGCTCGATGAACCCGTAGCCCTTGGTCGCGTTGAACTTGACGGTTCCGGTCGGCATGGTCGGTCTCTGGTTGGGCGTCGGTGCGCTGGCGCCGATGGTAGCGGCCGGGAGCGTTCGTGCGCAGCGGGCCGTGGTGCGCCTTGACGCCTCCGCTCGCTTACCGGGCGCCCGGTCGGGTTGGCGGTGTCTCCGGGCGCGTGACGTGGTGCGAGGCTTGGGGCTCAAAGTGCAGCGAGGAGCTCCGCGTCGTCGTTCCGCGGGCTGTTGACGCGGGTGCTCACCGCTCTTGTGTCGAATGGGCCCTCGTTCGCCGCGCCGGCGAGCGCGAGCACCCTCTCCGAGGATGTCCCGGGGCCCGGCCACTCGTCGAGCGTCGCGTCCTCGATGATCGCGGGCTGGCGATGGTGGATGTCCGCGAGGGCGGGTGACGCCGCGGTCGTCAGCACCGTGAAGGTCTCCACCGGCTCGTCCTCCTTCTCCCAGCGATCCCAGAGCCCGGCGAGCGAGAAGACATCCGCGTTCGCGGGACGGATCCAGTACGGCTGCTTCTCGCCGTTCTCGCGCCGCCACTCGAACCAGCCGTTCACCGGGACGGCGCATCGCCGGCGGCGGAACGCCGCGCGGAATGCGGGCTTCTCGTGCACGGTCTCCGAACGCGCGTTGATCATCCTCGCCGCGAGCTTGAGGTCCGTCGCCCAGTGGGGCACGAGGCCCCACCGGAGCTTCGCGAGCGTGCGCTCCTCGCTCTCGCGGCGGACCGCGACGAAGTCCTGGGTGTGGCACCCGTTCTAGCCCGAAGTTCCCCGGGATTTCGGGGTTGAATCGC
>JAJECB010000335.1 GCA_022822245.1 Gammaproteobacteria bacterium | reverse complement strand
CGACGTAGGCGCGCGCTCCCTTCGACGTCCGGTCGTAGGCGAGGGCCGGCAGCCCGTGGCTCGGCGCCTCGGCGAGGCGCACGTTGCGGGGGACGACGGTCATGTACACCCGTTCTCCGAAGTACTTGACGAGCTGGGCGGAGACCTGGTTCGCGAGGCGGTTGCGCCGGTCGAACATGGTGCGCAGAAGCCCCGCGATCCGGAGCTCGGGGTTGAGCCGCTCCTTGACCCGCTCCACCGTGTCGAGGAGCGCGGCGAGGCCCTCCAGCGCGAAGTACTCGCACTGCATGGGCACGAGCACCGAGTCCGCCGCGCAGAGCCCGTTCACGGTGAGCATGTTGAGCGCGGGCGGGCAGTCCACGATGACGTAGCGATAGCCGTCCCGCACCGGAGCGAGGGCGCTCCGGAGCCGGAGCTCGCAGCCCGGCTCGCCGATGAGCCCTACCTCCGCGGCGGTCAGCTCGCCGTTGCTCGGAACGACGTCGTAGCCCGTCGCCGCCGGCGCGGCGACCACCGTCGCCGCGAGCGGGCGGTGCTCCATCAGGACATCGTACATGGAGTGGGGGACCCCCCGCTTGTCCACCCCGCTCCCCATGGTGGCGTTTCCCTGCGGATCGGCGTCGACGACGAGCACCCGGTGGCCGGCGGCGGCGAGGGAGGCGGCGAGGTTCACGCTCGTGGTCGTCTTCCCGACCCCGCCCTTCTGGTTGGCGACCGCGATGACCTCGGCTTCCATGCGAAGCTAGGTTACCCGATCGCCGGAACGCCGGATCACCGGAGGATCACGAGGTGCCGCTCGGCCGCGAGCCCCGGCACCCGGAGCCGTGCCGTCTCGAAGAGGACCCCCTCGAGCTCCTCCAGCTCGCGGGCCGGATACCGGCCCTTCATGGCGAGGATCGGCCCCCGGCAGCACGGACGGACGAGCTCGCGGACCCGTGCGAGGCTTCCCACCGCCCGCACCACCGCCGCGTCGAACGGCGGCGGCGGCGCGCCACCCTCCGCCCGCCCCTCCACCACCTCGACATTGGGGAGTCCGAGCGCGCGCACCGCGTGGCGGCAGAAGCGCGCCTTCTTGCCGTTGCCGTCAAGGAGGACGAAACGAAGCTCCGGCAACGCGACGGCGAGAGGGATGCCGGGAAGCCCCGCCCCGCTTCCGAGGTCGAGGACCCGGAAGGGGCCGGGGGACGGCGCCACGCCGTGGCCCGCCTCCGCGGCGGCGGCGCGAAGCGGAGCCGTGATGCTGAGCGAGTCGAGCAAGTGACTCCGCACCCAGCCGAGCCCCGGCGCCTCCGCGACGAGGTTGTAGGCGCGGTTCCAGCGGCGAAGCTCGGCGAGGAAAGCGAGGAGGCGCTCCTCGGCGGGCGGCGGGAGCCGGAGACCGAGCTCGGCCACCCCGGCCGCGAGCGCGCTCGCCTCCTCGCCCGTCTCCATCGCGCCCGGCGAAGATCAGTCGGGTCAGGCGCGGGGTGCGTCCGGATTCACCGGGGCCCGGCCCCCTGCCCCCGGACCCCCACGCGCTCTTCGACCGGCAGCGTGCCGTGGCGCTTGAGGTGCACGAGGAGCAGGCTCACCGCGGCCGGGGTGACCCCCGAGACGCGTCCCGCCTGCCCGATGGTGGCCGGCCGGTGCAGCGCGAGCTTTTCGGAGACCTCGGTGGAGAGGCCGCGCACCGCCCGGTAGTCGAACCCGTCCGGGATCCGGAGCGCCTCGCGGGCCCGGGTGCGGGCCACCTCGTCGTCCTGGCGCTCGACGTAGCCCGCATACTTCGCCTCGATCTCGAGCTGCGCGGCCACCTTCGGGTCGTCGGTGCCGGGACCCGCGATGCGCATGAGGTCCGCGTACCGTACCTCCGGGCGCCGAAGGAGCTGCCACGCCGTCTGCTCGCGCCCGAGAGGGCGGCCGAGCACCTCGCCGGCGAACGCCTCCGGAACGCGCCCGGGAGCGAACCGCACCCCCTCGAGCCTCGCCCGTTCGCGCTCGAGGGCCGCGCGGCGCGCGCCGAACGCCGCGTACCGCTCGTCGTCCACGATCCCGAGCTCGTGCCCGACCTCGGTGAGACGAAGCTCCGCGTTGTCCTCCCGGAGGCGGAGCCGATACTCGGCCCGGCTCGTGAACATGCGGTACGGCTCGCTCGTCCCGAGCGAGGTCAGGTCGTCGATGAGGACCCCGATGTAGGCCTCGTCGCGCCGCGGCGTCCACGGCTCGCGTCCGGCGACCTGCCGCGCCGCGTTGAGGCCGGCGACGAGCCCCTGGGCGGCCGCCTCCTCGTATCCGGTGGTGCCGTTGATCTGGCCCGCGAAGAAGAGCCCCGCCACCGCGCTTGTCTCGAGGGACGGGCGGAGGTCCCGGGGATCGAAGTAGTCGTACTCGATCGCGTAGCCGGGCCGGGTGATGACCGCGTTCTCGAACCCTTCGATCGAGCGCACGAGATCGTGCTGAACGTCGAAGGGGAGGCTCGTCGAGAGCCCGTTCGGGTAGACCTCCGTCGTGTCGAGCCCCTCCGGCTCGACGAAGACCTGGTGCGAGGCCTTGTCCGCGAACCGCACCACCTTGTCCTCCACCGACGGGCAGTAGCGAGGCCCCGCCCCCTCGATGACCCCCGAGTACATGGGGGAGCGGTCGAGCCCGCCGCGGATGACGTCGTGGGTCCGCTCGTTGGTGCGCGCGATGTGGCAGCACACCTGGCGGGGTCGCTCCGCGAGCCCCGGCGGGTCGAAGGAGAAGGCGGGCGGGGGGTCGTCTCCCGGCTGGGCCTCGAGGCGGGCGTAGTCGATCGTCCGGCCGTCGAGGCGGGGCGGCGTGCCCGTCTTGAGGCGCCCCACCCGGAACGGAAGGGCGCGGAGCTTCTCCGCCAGCGCGTTCGCCGGCGGGTCCCCGGCCCGTCCGCCCTGGTAGTTGCCGAGTCCGATGTGGATCCGTCCCCCGAGGAAGGTCCCGGTAGTGAGCACCACCGTGGAGGCCCGGAAGGCGAGGCCCATCGCGGTCATGACCCCGGTGACCCGGCAACGCCCCGTGCTCTCCTCGAGGAGGAGGTCGTTCACCGACTGCTGGAAGAGCGAAAGGTGGGGCTCCGATTCGAGGACGCGCCGGACCTCCACCCGGTAGAGCTGGCGGTCGATCTGGGCCCGGGTCGCCCGCACCGCCGGCCCGCGGCTCGCGTTCAGGGTACGGAAGTGGATGCCGCAGCGGTCCGCGGCCCGCCCCATGGCGCCCCCGAGGGCGTCGATCTCGCGTACGAGGTGCCCCTTGCCGATCCCCCCGATGGCCGGATTGCAGCTCATCTGGCCGAGGGTCTCGATGCTCTGGGTGAGGAGCAGGGTACGGGCGCCGGCACGGGCGGCCGCGAGGGCCGCCTCGGTTCCGGCGTGCCCGCCCCCGACCACGATGACGTCGAAAACTTGGGTGTGGTTCATCGGCGGAGTCGGTCCGGCAGG
>JAJECB010000315.1 GCA_022822245.1 Gammaproteobacteria bacterium | reverse complement strand
ATGCGCTGGCGTACCCGCCCGGCGGTCACGCGCTTGGTGGACCAGATCGGCAGCAGCACCGCCATGACGTCGGCGGTGGTGACGGCGTCGACGCGCTTGCGCGCGAGGCGCGGCAGGACGTAATCGCGCATGCTGGCGTGCCACTGGCCCTTCGTGCGCTCGCTCTTCCAGTGCTCGGCGTGGATCGCGAGGACCGTCTCATTGGCCTGCGCGAAGGTGGGCATCTGGCGCATGCGCCGCCGGGGGTCGCGGCCCTCGGCGATGGTGCGCGCGTTGGCGAGCGCACGCTCGCGGGCCATGGCGAGGGTGACCACGGGGTAGGATCCGAGGCCGAGGCTGGTCTTGGTGCCGTTGGGGGAGATGGCCTGCGCCCAGGTCTTGGACAGGCCGCCGGACTTGCGGGGCGTGACCCGCAGGCTCAGTCCGAGCCCGCCGTACCCGTCTCCGTACCGGCCGGGAACGTTGACGGTCCTGACGAAGGTGGCGCACAGGCGAACGGAGTGTCTTTTTCCGGGAGAGATCATGTATTTTCCTACTCTTCGGTGTACGGGATTTTCGCTGCGATGCAGCGTATTGCCGCGACACCAAAGGAGCCAAAAACATGATGTTTATCAGCGTGTTAAGAGAACCTGTCGGTTTCTCCTGACGCCCCGAAAAACACCCGGCAAGCAGACAAGATGTCCGCGTTGCTCTCGTGTCCGCACGACACGCACGCGAACCGGGGTTGGGTACGTCGGCTCGCGGCGTTCACGGTGCCGCATCGATGACAGCGCTGCGAAGCGTACGCGGCGGATACCGTGACCTTGTACTGGAGGTTGCGCCGAAGGGCGCCCCACGAGGTGTCGATGATGGCCCGGTTGAGCCCCGCCTTCTGGCGAACGTTGCATCCCAGCGCCTCGGCCGTGCCCTTCGCGCTCGCCGTCATTGCCTTCGTGAGCAGGTACTCGACGACGACCATCCCGGCGGTGTCGGCGAGCATGGGCTCCCCCGTGGCGACGAAGCACCATCGGCCCGAACTTCGGAAAATGCAGCTTCCCTCCACGGAGCCGCACCGTCCCGGTGGGAAGCGTGATGGAGTGGTCACCGCGCCGAGAGCGAAAGCGTGGAAAGCCGCCCCCGGCAAAGGCCCGCTGCCATGCGTCGGCCTGGCGCTTCAGGGTGCAGCGCATTGGCGCGAAGGGCAGCTCCTGGAGCCGGGGTGTCTCCCGGCGACGCTGCGTGAACCGCTTCCCGGGGCTGTAGAACGATACCGCGGGCTTCTCCCCGGCGACCTCGCGCCAGGCCTGCATCGCCTCGCGATTCCACACATACCGGCACGCGCCGGCCGTGCTCGCCAGGCGCCGAGGCCGCTCAGGAGTGCCCGGAATCAACCGACAGGTAATGTTCCCGTGCATCTCACTCCAACCCCGTCCAGTTGTCGATGTGAGTCCCCATGACTCCGGTTGAAAGAAGGGAAACCCGCCCCTTGGTCAAGGGGCGGGTGATTGGCGAGGAAGTGTTCAGTCCTCGAGAAAGGCCGGTATCTCGGCACCCTCTTCGTGGGCGCCGGTGGCCTGGGGATCCGCGCGCTCCGCGTCAGAAGATGCGCCCTCTTCGGCCGTCTCGGACTCGTCGGCCGGCTCCATGGGATCGGGGCCGAAGGCACGAAAGCCGGGAATGCACCAGCCGAGGATGCGCTCGTGGGCTTCGGCGGGGACATCGGGATCGGCGGAAGGATCGCGAAAGGCCTGCTCCATGAAGACCGCGAGATCGCTCTTGCGATCTCGGCGGTGCTTCTCCACCCAGGCGGCACCGATTACCTCGTCGGCGATGATGAGGATCTGCCGCTTTCGCAGGCGCGACCAGAACAGGCGCTCGGTCGGCCGGAAGACAACGTGCGGCTCGATGTCGAGTCGCTCGATGGCCGTCTCGAGCGCTGCGGTGGCGCGAGCGTCGAAGGAGAGCTGGTGCGGGACGAGGCGTGATACACAGTAGGAGAAGACCGCCCGTTTCTGTTCGGGCTCGAGGTGGGCAAGCGCCGTGAAGTCGACGTCGCTGGCATCGTTCTCGACGCAGTGCACCGGGAGAGTGGATTCGCTCTCCTCCACCAGGTCGCGATGCGGCGCAGTGGCTTCTGCGTAGCCCTCGTCGCGGTCGATGCCCGGGAGCGCGGTGGTCGGCGAGACCGTAATGGAGAGCGCCCGTTGGGAGCCTGAGGGACTGCGATGGGGCAGAAGCTGGCTCGCGAGCTCGTACAGGATGAGGTCGAACGCAACGTCGAAGTCGCGGGCGAGCTTCGCCTGCACCGCGGTGGTGCGCACGCAGCGAAGGAGATCGGAGTGGGCGTCGCTGTAGAACTTCGCGGTCTTCGCGTTGTGCGGCATGTAGGGCGCCTCGGCGGTGCCGCTGCCCTTGGCGGGGTTCATCAGCGGGAGATCTTCCGCACGTACCAGTCCTTCGTGCACGCGGGCGCGCCCACCGTGCTCAATGGTGATGAGACAGCCCGACTTCGAGCGGGCCTCGTCATCGAGGGGACGCTCGGAGACGCTCTGGCGTATGGAGCCCGCCTCCTCCCGCAGGCTGTCGGCCTCTTCCCTGAGCTCGCGGGTGAGGTCGTCTGCGTTATAGATCTCGTCGAGCCGGTCCTCGATCGCGGCGAGACGAGCGGCCTCCTCCTGCGTGGGCTGGGTTTCGATCCGGCCGTAGCGCTCCAGCACGCGATAGTCCGTCGGCTCGGTGCTGGTCAGCACCCAGCTCCACTGCTTTCGCAGCCGCTTGGCGTGCCTCTCGAGGCGTTCCGTCGCCACCCGCATCACGACGCCGACGTCGTCGAGGTAGGTGTCGTTGGCTCTTTCCGCGAAGAGGTCCTGGCTGATGCGCCCGCCGGCGGCCTTGTATTTCTTTATCGTCGCGTAGCGCGCGATCGGGTGGGTAGCCGGCATGCGCTCGTGGGTGAGGGCGTTGTGGATGAAGCGCGCACGGTAGTCGTTCCAGTCGCCGTGCTGCTGAGCGGCTTCCCAGACGCGGCGCTGCTGATCGTGGTCGGCACTCAGGGTGAAGGCTTCGAGCGCCTTGAGACTCATTGCATCGCGCCGGTAGGCCTCGAGGAGTTCCGGTGCGACCCGGGCGAGCAGGAGCCGCTTCTCGACCGTGCGCCGGCTGACGCTGAATCGCTCCGCGATGGTGGTGAGATCCATGCCCTTCTCTGCGAGTTGGCGAAAGCTCTCGAACTGGTCGGCCGGATGCAGTGCGGCCCGGATAGTGTTCTCGATGAGCCCGATCTCGGTGGGATCGGTGCCCTGCGGAAGGGTGTAGCAGGGAATGGGATGATCGGCGGGAATGCGGCCCTCTGCGGCGAGGTCCTGGAAGCCGATGAGTCGGCGGCCCCCGGCGACCACGCCGAACTTCTCGGCGGTGTCGTCCTGGGGGTCGAGGATAAGGGGATAGATGAGGCCGCCGGATGCGAGGGAAGCGGCCATGGCGGCGCGTTCCTGCTCGGTCGGCGGAGTCTTGCGCGGGTTGTTGGGGGAGATGAAGAGCCGCGAGAGCGCGACGGATTGCAAGGCGAAGTCCATTGAAGATCTCCTGGTGAGTAGATGTCGGGGACTCGGCAGCGTTGCTGCCGATCACCAGGAGCCCCCTCGCCTTCCTTGGCGAGGGTTGCATTCAGCCCTGAAGGCTCCTCAACGCGCCGGCAAGGTGGCGCTGCAAGCGGCGAGGGCCTACAGCGCGCAGATCGTCGTTGAAGTCGCCCCCGATAGGCATTGCGAGGGCCACTCGGATGTCGCGCGCGCACAGCCGGTCGGCGAGCTTGCGGGCAGCGCGTTCCCCCGCAGGGTCGGCGTCGTGGGCAATGAGAACCTTGCGATGCCGCGCTGACGGGCGCCACTGCGCGAGGAGCTTGTCTCCGGAGCAGGCCGCGACGGGGAGCTTCGGACAAGCGGCCTGAACCGATAACATGGTCTCGATCCCCTCCCCTACTGCGATCGTGTCCCCGACATCGCCGAAGCGAATCGCCCCGCCGGCGACTCGCGCGAGCGTGCGTCGGGGATCCTTCACCGAAGCCTTGTCGGGACAATGGGGATCGAGATAGGTGCGCAGGATACCGAGGAAGGTGCCTTCTTCGTCGGTGAAGGCGCCGATGAGCGCAGGGTAGTGCTGCCAGCGCTCGCCGTCGCGGTAGGCCGCGCTCGGCAGGAAGCGCAGAGCCCGGGTAGCCCGCGGTGAGGTGATTCCCCGGGAGGCGAGGTAGCGAGCGCCGAGCGTCCCGCGCAGGGGCTGTGCGCTGTCGAAGTTTCGTCGCGCGGCGAAGAGGTGCTCATTCGTGGGATCGCGACGAGGCCTGGGAGCCGTGAGTGCCTGAGGGCTTCCGAGGAGCAGACGGGCGGCGCGGCAGGCGCGGCCGAAGCCGCCCTCGTGATGAACGATGATGTCGAGGAGATCGCCGTGTATTTCGTGGTCGCTCCAGTGTCCTGCGTGGGGGCCGGAGAGGCCGACGAACATGGAGCGGCCGGGGGTGTTGTCGATGTCGCCGACCCGCCAGTAGTTACCGGTCTTCTCGCCCGCCGACAGGTAGTGGCGGCAGACGAGCTCCGCGCAGTCGGCGAGCTGGCGCTTGAGCTCCGGCAGCGATTGAAGATTCCTGGGCATGGTCCGGTCTCCCTGGTGAGAATCGTTCCGGCCTGCCTTTCCTTACTTCTATCGGTCGGAATGCCGACGTGAAACCAAAGCATGGGGATTCCGCCTGCTTCGCTCTGGCACGACCCCGAATCGAACCCCCTCGCCGCCAGAGGCGCGCATACGCCCGGTTCCTCCGGGACGGAGACGCGACGATGCGCGCCTCCCGGCGACGATCGTGCCCAAGCCCCTCGGGACGGGCAAGGCATCGCCGGGGGCCCTGTGCGCCGCCACACTTCGCATCCAGGCTGCGGGATCAACCACCCTCCCCGCCGGCTTCCGATCCAGACTTCCCTGTGCGAAATTCGCGTGTCCCGGGACACACACACTCTGCGAGAATGCTCTTTGTCCCGCCGTGCGAAACATTTGACGCAAGCCCCTCCACCGCCTGATTGGGGCAATACGCCCTCCTCCTGCACGCCGATGGCCACCCCGCCGGTCACGACCACGCTGAGCCCCGACGCGCTGGTGGTGAGTCCCCGTGCGCCGACGGGGTTCTCGCCCTCGAGTTCGCCTGAGCTCCGCCGCCACGTCGCGGCCGAAGGCGTCGTCGTCCCCCTCCCGGTGCGCCCTCTCGGCGACGACACCTACGAAGTCCTTGCATATCCGCAAGTCTGGGACGCAGCGCGCGCCTGCGCGCTGCCGGCGCTGCCCGTCACCGTGATGGAAGGCTTGAGCAACGAGGAAGCCCAGGCCCTGGTCGCGCAGCACTACCCCGCCACGCCCACGGCATCCGTTGACCCCATCACACAGGCTCAGGCTTTCAGCACCGAGCTCGAGCGCCTGCGCAAGACCTCCCCGCGACCCTATCGGTACTTGAGCGCGCTGACCGGCTATCGGCGCACCTACCTCTCCCACGCCATCCGGCTGCTCACCCTGCCCCTCGAGGTGCAGCGCCTCGTGCGCTCTGGAGCGCTCCGGCCCCGCCACGCGCGCTGCCTCGTCACCCTGCCCGGACCTGAGGCTCAGATCGCCTGCGCCCGCGAGATCGTCGAACGGCACCTCTCCGCCACCCAGGCAGAAGCCCTCGCCCGCGCCTACCGCGCCGCGCCGCAGGCCGAACTCACCCGCGCGACGATGAGCCCCAGCAGCCACGGCAAGGACCCCGACATCGTACGCCTCGAGCAGGAGCTCGGCGACCTCACCGGCTGCCCGACCGAAATCGGCACCCGCAGCATCACCTTCCGGTTCACCTCGCTCGACGAACTCGACGGGCTCCTGCGCCGGCTGCGCAGCGGCTCACCGATCGAGGTGACCGGTCAGGACCTGTGGTGATACGCCACGCTAGCGACCGGACGGACCCTGCTCGGGTTCGACGATCTCGGGGAGGCCGTGCTTGGCGAACAGATCGTTTAGAGCTTCGCCCAGCAAGGCCTGAATCGTCGTGTCCGAATCTGCCGCGAGCTTTCGCAGCTGCCGACGCACTGCGGGGACAAAATATCCAGTAACGCTCGCCTTGCCGATGCGGCTGGCTTGTCGGCTCGGAAGGTGCGGCCTGCCGATGAGCTCGGGACCAGGCTGGGATGTGGCTGGCGCGGAGGGCTCCTGGTGGGTGGTCTCGCCACGCATTGCCTGGTCGAGAATTGCTTGGCGCAAATTCGCGGGCTTGGCCATATCAGCTAGCTCCTGGACTAGTAGGCAAGTTCACTAGTTGACACACTGAAGAGTAAACTGCGCCAATCTCCGCTGCGGCCTTGCCCCGTGGTTCATACTCCTGGGCGCTCAAGCCCAACGCAGCCGCGTAGTCGATAGCCGCCCGAAGGCCGATGCAGTGCGGGCAAACAGCAACGCCCAGATCCGCAAGGACCTCACGGGCCTGTTGCTCGCGCGGTCCGCGGGGCGGCACACCGTTGAGGACGCACAACAGGGGCACGTCGCGACCTACCGCACGGACAAGCTCGACTGTCGTAAGTACGGTTTCGAGGTCGTACACGGCAGGACGAGACGGAAGGAGAATGAGGTCGGCTGCCTTGGCCGCAGCCACGGCGCTTTGCTCCACCCGCGGAGCGGAGTCGACCACTGCCAGGTCGACTGCCTGGGTGGCGGCCGCATCGAGGATGCGAGAAAGGCGAGGCGCCTGGGCCGAGATGACCGCCGGACTCTCCGAAGTGCGCCGATCACCCCAACTTGCGGCTGTGGCTTGAGGATCGAGATCCACAATCACGGCAGACAGACCGCTTGCAGTTGCCGAACAGGCCGTAGCGACACTGAGGGTGGTTTTGCCCGATCCGCCCTTTTGCGCAATAACGGAGACTACTTTCACACTAGCCTCTGAGACGACTAGTCAACAAGGGCCCTAGTTTACTTGCCCTGGGTTGTTGTGCAAGGCGGATCAGTCGCTTGTCGATTGGGCGGTTTTGCGTTGCAGTGCACTTGTCAGAGTCGGTGGGCCTTTGTAGCGCACAACTGCGCATCCAGAACGGAAACGGTGTCGAGGGATTCGGCTTGCAAGCGCCCTGGAGATGCGATGATTCGTCGTGTTCCACAGCGTGATCGGCCGAACCGGGCAACTTGCCGACTAGTAGGCCAGTCAACTAGTGGGCAAGGCACAAAGTGAACTCGAATGCACTCGAGTCAACTACTGCTGTGGGTACGCTCCCTACAGCCTGAATGCGCAGCGCAGCGGCGCGGAGGGCGCCACGTTCCCTGGCATGCCCATGCCCTCGGGCTTGGGCGGGACCGTCGCCGGGGCTTGCGCACCGTCGCGTCGCCGTCCCGAAGGAACCGGGCGTATGCGCGCCTCCGGCGATGTCGATGGGGGTTGGACCTAATCCCGTGGGAACGCTAATCGGCCGGAGGACCTGAACGGTGTCGGGAACTCCGAGAGACGATGCCATGGCGGAATGCCGAATCCACGCCCGTCGGATAGCGGACCCCATTTCGCCATGTGGTGGCAACCGCGACCCTTGCCAGCCTCGCCGCTGTGAATCCCTGGATGACGCTTATCGCCGCGACGGACCACCCGCGATGTCCACACTCCATGAGCGACGGTGCGTGCAGCGTCAGCCCCTGCCCCAACACCTGTCTTGGCGCGTCCGCAGTGCTCTGCGCCGCAAGCGTGAACCCGTCGGGCGTCCTTTCGACGTCGTAGCGCGGGTACCCGTCGGCTGCCAAGGCTGCGAGCCACGCAACTTCCCGTTTCGAGCCGCCGGTGGGTGCCGTCAACCACGGCAGGGTCGCCGCCAGCGCGGGCCAGCAGTGCCCGTACCCGGGATCGTCGCTCCGCGCCAGGCATCACGGCTTGGTAGATTTCCAGCGCTTGATCTGCTCGCGTGATGTTCAGGTGGTGAAGCAGGTGCTCGATGTCGCTTATGTCCTTGTCGCGTCCGGCGGCGAGCTTCATCGCGAGGAGATACTCGGCACTTGCTCCGGCGGTGACTACGAGATGGGGTGATTCGTACAGTGTCTGTGCACACATGTCCGTTCCCAGATCCATGGCGCTCATCACCTGGTCGTTTAGCCCCAACCTCGGGGTAGGCCACACTCATCTGCGACCTCGCTCGCCAGCCTTTACGAGCGCTTCGTGTCCTGCATCGATGCGCACACCGACGTCCTCGGTGAACTGATCTCGATCATGGGCGAGCGCCATGCAGACACCGCCAATCACATAGAGCCTTGCCACGGTCCGTCTGCGGCACAGCCGTTGCGAAAGCGCATCCAACAGATCGAGGAGTTCCGTCTTTGGCAGAAGCGCTTTGCTCACTCTGTGTCCTCGCAAGGATCGTCCCCGCCCCGGGGCATCGAAATCCGAGGGGTGAACCGGCGTTCCGTGGCGCACAAAGGCGGCCGGCGTGAAGACAAGGGCCTCCCAACGCATGAAGGGCAGTCACGCGTTCGCGAACCAGGGCACGGCCACGAAGCGTTCCGGCTCATCCATCCAGGGTTGCGGTGGATCTTCGTGGCATCTGGCGATGTGCTCCGCATTCGCCGCAAGCAGCGCGTGCCTCGGAGTTCCCGTGAGCGAAGGAGTCTCCGAGAGCACTGCGTCTCACAGTCTCGGAAATGCTCGTGCGGTGGCCACGCGATGGGCGATGATGCCGTGAATGGAGGCGCCGAGATCGGCCTGGCCCTGATGGGCAAGGCGGGCGAGGGCGCGGAAGAAGCCTCCGGGGTTGCGTACTCTGCGCTCGGCGGGCCAGTCCTCGGCGCTTCGCGATGCGGTCACGATGAGCAGCGTGGCGCGCCGGCGTCCCCCGACGAGCTCTTTCGCCTCGCGCCAGGCGTGCGGAGAGATACCGAGGCTGGAGCGTACGGCTGCGCAGGCGTCGATCAGCTCATCGGGGGTAATCGTAGCGGGCTCGAGGAGCTTGTCCCGAGGGAGCTGATGGGCGACCGTGTCCGGCATGGCCGCAACGAGTTGACTGAACGTGGCGTTTCGGGTGGTTTTTCCGTTTTGGCCTTGGTCGGGACGACTACAAACGGAGGTTGATGCAGGGGAGTTTGTATCTGTATGTAAGGACGGAAGTGATTTTCCGTCGGGGCGGAAAAGATTCTTGGCGGTTGTTTGAGATTTCAAGGACTTGTCCACAGCTTGTTCATCGGGACGAGGGGGCGGGGGCAGACTGGACCTCAAGTATCCGTAGCAGCGCTCCAGAAGCCCGGTGAGCCGCTCCACGAGGAGCTCCAGGGCTTCGCGCATCAGGCGGCCCGGGCGCTCCGTGGCAAGCGGCTCGAAGTCTCGCTCGACCCGTGAGGCGTGGCGCCCGAGCGCGCGCCGGTTATCAGGATCGAGGAGGAGGATGCGCACGCGCCGGCGCAACGCGCTCACGTGAGCGCGAAGGCCTCTGAGAGCGAAGCGCTCGGCGCGCAGGCGCTCGAGCAGCGCAGACGCCTCGTCGAAGAGCAGGATGCACGGCGCCAGATCGTAGCCGTAGGCCTGGGTGGGAGTCTCCGGACTGCCCGGGGCGCGGTAGCGGGCGAAGTTCGCGCTGTCGTTGAAGTCGAGCGCGCCGAGCTCGAGCAACCGCTCGACCTGGTAGCGAAATGCCCGCGGGGTGATGCCGAGGTCCTCGGCGAGATCCTTGACGGGGCGGTAGTTCACCGGACACCCAGCATACCAATCAGTGCGCGGAATGGGTCGCATGAGAAGCTCGAGCGTGCGCACCAGCGCGGGCGTCCAGCCAGTGTGTCCGCAGAGATCGTGGAGCACCGGGAGGAGGGTGTAGGGGTTGGCCCCCTCGCGCAGGCCTCCTTGCGCCCTCGCACGTTCGGCCCGGTCGCGGGCACGGGCGTGGTGGATGCTCTGGCGGCGTCCGCCGCTCGGGTTGTTGGCACTTTGCAGTGTGGGCTCGATGGGCATGGGACTCTCCGAAATGGTTGAGTTCCCGGCCGCAGAGGAGGCCACCACGGGGTTGACAGGGCCGAAACCGGCCACTAGCATTCCCTCGCGTCCCTTGATGGTGATTGGAACGCCCCTGGTATTTGGCCCTTTCACGGCCGGGGAATTTCCGACGAAAAACCGCCGCGTCACCGGCGGTTTTTCTTTTTCAGGCTCTACATAGAGTTCCTCGAGAAGGCTCTTCCTTATTCCACCCTAGAACGAGCCGGCGAAAAAGATCAAGGGGGGAGTGCGGATCGCACGTTGAGCGCGACCCCAAGGGATGGGGGCCGCGCTGGCCATCGGGCACCAGATTTTGTGCTCGTGCGGGGGCTGCGTCGTCACCGTGCACGTCAAGCAAGGAAGCCCGGAGCACTGGAAGCCGACAGGGATAGTGGCTGATCCCGCGGGCCGGATGCGGAGCGAGAGCGTCGGCATCCGGGTCCGGCCGCCTCGGGCTGGCGAAGCCGCGAGGCGAGGCCAAGGCGTCATGCGGCCCGCCGTCGCCGCTCCTGGGCAAGGTCGTAGCTCGCCTGCAGGCGCATCCAGTACTCCGCGTCACTCCACTCGAGGCGCTCGATGGCGAGCGCCGTGGCTGCCGTCAGGCGCGCCTGTGGAGAGCAGCCGCGAGGCCATGACGCGGCTCAGCCCGAGATGGCGGGCCGCTTCGGTGACGGTCCAGCCCACGGCGCGCACGCTCTCTCGCAGACACTTTCCCGGATGAGCCGGGTTGGTCATCTTCCCCATAGTTTCATCTCCTGTGATAGTCGACCAAGTCAACGTCGACCGCCTCGCCCGCCGCGAAGCGGAAAACCATGCGCCAATTTCCAGAGACCCACACACTCCACTGGCCGCTCCGGTCGCCAGGACGCAAGCGGAGCCCGGACGGTTGATGTCCTGCGGGCCGCGCGCGTCATCGAGCATCGTCAGGAGGTACCGCACACGGGGCGCGAAGTGCGCCGGCAATCGGCGGCCGCTGTCGCGCACGTAGAGTTCACGCAGGCCTTTGTGACGGATACCCACGAGGCTGCAGTGTAAAGAGACACGAACGCAGCACGATGCGCCTCGCCCGACTCCCGTTGTCGAAACCTGAACGCGCGGCGCCACGAAACGGACTGCTTCAGCGCACGACACCACCACCGAAGGCCGGCGTCCGGCACCCCGGACATCGGCTATTGACACCCCGAAAAGCGCCCGCGTAGCATCCGGGGCGGCTAAAAGCCCATTACCGGCAAGCGACGGTCGCGAGCACACACAGAGCAATCACTACGTTCGGCCGCCAGAACACCATTCAGCCGCCAGAACACTACTCAGTACGTCAATAGAGAAGCTCGCGGAACCGGTCGGTTGTGAACTCGGCCAGTCGGTGGAGTTGTGAGCATGACGTACAGAGCCAATCCCTTCCCACCCCCTCCGAAAAAGGCGAGTAGGACGCACGACGCGACCGGGAGACGATCCCGGGACCGCAGTGCACCCGCACTCTGAGGGGTGCGCGGGCCGCCCGGCGCTCCGCGCCGGCGGAACTCGCCTGCGCTGCCGCGCCGGGGCGCGGAGGGCGGCGTTCGCGCTGTGTGCGATGCTCGCCGGATGCGCGCAGTGGGCACCGGAGGAGTCGGCCCGCGTCGCCGCGAGCGCGCAAGCAGTGGGCCACGACGTCGCCACGGCGCTCGGGCGAAGCCACGTGCCGCTCAGCGCACCGGCGGTGCTGCACGTGGAGACGCAGCGGCCCTACACGGGACTTCACCCGCTCCTGGCGAGCGCGAAGGACGATCTGCCCGAGCGCTTCCTCGGTGAGGACGGGATCTCGATTCCGCTCGAGCGCGGGATGACGGCACCGGAGATGGCGCAGCACATCAGCGCCGCCACTGGGCTCGCGGTGCGCTTCGTCGGACGCGCACCGCCGAGGGCAGAGGGGCGCGCGGCGCCTCGTTACGAGCGCAGAGGCGATCGGGTGCTCGGCCACGAGGCGCGCTGGCAGGGCTCCCTTGCCGAGCTCCTCGACGAATGGACCCAGGCGCTCGGCTACGAGTGGACCTTCGCCCCCGCGCGCTCGGCAATCGAGGTGGTGCGCACGATGAGCGCGGTGTACCAGCTCCACGCGCTCGGCGGCCTTCAGGAGTACCGCGTCGAGAGCACGACCTCCGGGGGCGCATCGGGCAGCGGAGAGACTTCCACTGCGGACTTCGCCCGGCAGGCCCTGCAGACGCAGTACCAGTACGACCCTTGGGCGGAGATCGAGGAGGCCGTCTCCGGCCTGATTTCGGCCGAAACGCAGGTGGGGGTCTCTCCGGCGCAGGCGAGCGTCACGGTGACGGGGCTGCCTGCGGACGTGCGCCGCGTGGGGCGCTATCTCCGCCACGTCAACCGCACGGTGCTGCGCCCCATCGAGGTGACGGTGCGCGTGTTCTCGGTGTCCCGCGATTCCGGCGCGGACTTCCAGACCGATTTCAGCGCCGCGCTGCGTTCCATCGCGGGCGGCGCCTACGACGTCGTGTTCGAGGGATTGCCGGGCACGCAGAGCGTGGGCGTGGTGCGCCCGGGCAGCGCAGCGGGCCGCAACTCCCTCGAAGTGACACTGCGCGCGCTGCGCAGCCTCGGCACGGTGTCGCGGGTGCTCTCGGCCGGCGTGCCGGCGCTCAACGGCGCGCCGGCGCAGTACTACGAGCTCGTGCGCCACACCTACCTTGCCGAGATCTCGACCACGGCCAACGAGGGCGGGGTGTCGACGGAGCTTCGGCCGGGCTCGATCTCCTCGGGCTTCGCGATGAGCTACGTCGGGCGCATCACCGGCCCGGGCGAGGTGATGCTGCGCATCTTCGCGAGCCTGCAGGACCCGCCCACCTTCGAGGTCTTCGGCAACGCGACCAACCTCATTCAGCTGCCGGAGTTCCGCTCCCGTGGGATCAGCGTCACACAGCGGGTGCGCGAGGGCGAGACGCTGGTTCTCTCGGGGTTCAGCGATCGGGTGCTCTCCTCCGACCAGGAGGGGTTCCTGCGCGCGGGCAACCCGCTCGCCGGCGCGACGCTGCACGCCGACAGCCGCACCGACCAGGTCCTGCTCGTGACCTCTCGCATCGGGGAGGCGGGCGAAGTGGGCGAGATCGCCCGGGTGGTGCTGTGAGCAGTTCGGTGCTCGTGCGCGTCGACGGCGTGACCTACGCCGCAGGCCTCGCCTGGCTCATGCCCGAAGGCGGCAAGACACGCACGCGCTGGACCCGGGAGCAAGCGCGCACGGCGCACGCGAGCTGGTATGCGCAGCGTGCACACCAGACCGGGTTCTGGATCGGACCGGAACCGCAAGTCGAGGGCGCCGTGACGGCGCTCGCCCACGTGATCGAGGGCAGCATCGGGGAGGGCGCATCGGGCGCCTGGCAGGTGCTGTTCGCCTGCGACGAGGGGCGTTTCGCGGTGGTACGGGGCAACACCGACGAGATCTTGCCCAAGGGGGATCGAGTCTTCGAATCGCTCGAAGAGGCGCTCGCCGAGTTCACCCAGACCGGCGGGGGGAACACGGTCTACGCAAGCGCCGGGCTGGTCGAGGGCGCGCGCCCGATCAAGCTCGCCGAGGTGGCCGAGCGCTGCGTGCTCGTGGCGGCGCCCTTCGGCGGGGCGAAAGCCCGCAAGCGGATGAGGGCCGCGCTTGCCGCAACCCTCGTGCTCAGCGTGCTCGGGATCGGCGCGCTCCAGCTCTGGCAGTGGCACGAACGCAGCCTCCGTCCCCAGGCCGTGCACGAACCGCAGATGGTGGAGGAGGTGATCCGCGAGGGCGTGGATGCGCCGCGCTTCCTGCGCCTTTGTGCCGGCGAGCAGGCGCTCGCACCCGCACTGCCGCCGATGTGGAACGAGATGAGCGTCTCGTGCTGGGCGGATGCGGGCGCGATCGACGAGGTCGCGGGCTCCCTGGACTCGGGCGCGCTGTTCGCGCGTTGGCGCATGGGCACGGGCAACGCGGCGCTGGCGCGCCGCCTCGCCGAGACGCGCCTCAGCCGCTGGGACCTCGGTGCGGTACTGCTCGGCACCGCCTGGGGGGCGGTTGCGGTTGCGGCCCCGACCCGGCGCTGGGAGGGGGAGCAGCCGTCCACGCTCCTGTGGCGCGAGGCGCTCGACCGCTCCGTGGGCACGCTCGGGCAGGTGAGCTACCAGCAGACCGACAAGGGGTTCCTGGCGACGCTTCGCACCGCGTATCCGGTGTCCGTGGTGGGCCGGCGGCTCGAATCGGTCGCGTGGCTCGACCTGCTCTCGGCGGTGCGCACCGATGCGCTCTGGGAGTACCAGCTCCGCCGGGTGGAGCCCCGGGTGGTGCTGCGCGAGGAAGGGGTTGCGGGATGAGCACGGCGGAGTTCCGGGTGCGGCGCGAGGCTCAGGTGTCGAGGGGCAAGCGCCCGTTGCCCGTCATCTACTTCCACATCATGCGCAGCGTCTCGTCCTGGCTGTCGAGACGACCGTCAACATGGTCGCGAATCTCCCGGATGGCGGCGTCCTGGCGGTCCAGGCGCGCCTCCATGCGGTCCAGACTGTCAATGCCGAAGTAAACTTCCCCGGATCTGCCGAAGTAAAAGTCCCCACCTTGGTGGAGGACGTCGGCGGTCAGCCGTTGAGTGACGAGGGAGTCTCCGTTCGGGAGGGTCGGGATTTTCGGCGCTTGGCCGGGGTAGGGGTGCTGGCATGGTGTGGGGCGGGCATGAGGTGAGCGTGTTCGCGCAGGCGGTAGGAAGAGCCCTCGATCTCGATGACCACGGCGTGATGGAGGAGGCGGTCGAGCAGAGCGGAGGCGAGGACGTTGTCGCCGAAGACTTCGCCCCAGTCACGGAAGCCGCGGTTGGAGGTCAGGATCATGGCGCCCTTTTCGTACCGAGCGTTGACGAGCTGGAAGAACAGGTTAGCGCCGCCGGGCTCCAGGGGCAGGTAGCCGACCTCATCGACGATGAGACAGGCGGGTCGGGAGAGGTAGCGCAGCCTGGCGTTGAGGTTGCCGTCATGCTTGGCCTTGAGCAGGGAGGTAATGATTTCGGCCAAGGTGGCGAAGAAGACGCTTTTGCCGGCCTTGACGGCCTCGAAGCCCAGCGCGGTGGCGAGGTGGGTTTTTCCGGTGCCGGGAGGGCCGAGGAGATGGACCACTTCGGCGTGTTCGATGAAGCGCAGTTGGGCCAGGGCGAGGATGCGGCTTTTGTCCAGCGAGGGCTGGAAGGAGAAGTCGAACGATTGCAGGGTCTTGGGCTGGGTGAGGCGCGCGGTCAGGGACGCGGCGCGCAGTCGGCGGGTTTCGCGCGCGGCCTGCTCTTCGCCGAGGAGTCGGGCGAGGAGCTCCAGCGCGGAGAGTTCGCCGGCTTCGAGCTGTCGCACCAGGTCGCGCAGGACCTCGAGCGCGCGGGCGAGCTTGAGGCGCACGAGCAGCGCTTCGATGGTGTCGAGCTCGCTCGAAGCGCCCACGGCCGGGGGGCTCATCGCGGCGCTCCGGGCACGGGCGTGTGGGCGAGCGCCTTGCCCAGGGCGTCGTAGACGGCCAGGGGGCGTTGGGCCACGCGCTCCCCGGGCAGCCCCAGGGGGGCGAGCGCGGGGAGTTTGTGCCGGCTCGGTGGGGAGGTGCCCGGAGGGGGCCAGCGGCGGTGCTCGGCAACGACCCGGCGTTGCCCGTGGCCTTCGAGCACCGGATGCACGGCGACGAGCTCGCCGGCGTCGTAGATGTGCAGGTGCGCGGCGAGGCGATGGACCTCCACGGTGCGCCGAGCCAGGGTATCGGGCACCGAGTAGGCGTTGCCGTCCACGCTGACCATGCCGTCGCGCGACAGGCGCCGCTCCAGGCGCAGCACCGCGGTGTAGGGATGGACGGGCAACGCGCCGAGCCTGGGCTGTTCCTCGGCGAAGGCCTCATCGACACGCCGCCCCGTGGTGCCATGCACGCGCCGGTTGGCCACCGTGGTGCGCCAGCGCCCGAGCTGGGCGTTGAGCTCGGCGAGGTCGGCGAACTGCGTGCCGAGGAAGAAGTCCTCGCGTACGTAGCGGAACACCCGCTCCACCTTGCCCTTGGTCTTCGCCCGGTACGGTGCACACGCCCGGGGCCGGAACCCGAAGTGCCCGGCCATGTCGAGCAGCGTCGGGTGGTAGCGCACCTGGCCCTCCTCGTCCTCGCCGAGCACCGCGGTCTTCATCCGGTCGTAGAGCACCTCGCGCGGCACCCCGCCGAGTTCGGCGAACGCCTCGAGGTGACAACGCACCACGCTGTGAAGGTCCTGGCGGCGCACGAAGCGCGCGTACACATAGCGGCTGTAGCCGAGCACCATGGAGAACAGCCACACCGCCTGGACCCGTTGCGGCTCCCCGGTGAACACCACCTTGAACTGCGCGAAGTCCACCTGCGCCTGGTGGCCTGCCGGCGTCTCGAACCGGTGCTCGAAGCCCACCGCCACCCGCGGGCGCATCGCCGCCACGTAGTCCGTCACCGCGGTGCGACCGCCGCGGTAGCCCAACTCGCGGATCTCGCGAAGCAGGCGCATCGCGGTGAGCTTCGGATACCGCGACAAGCGCTCGCGCAGATACTCCCGATACGGGTCGATCACCCGAGGCCGCGGCGCGCGCGGTCCGTACCTCGGGCCTTCCAGCCCACGCTGCAGATACTTGCGCACCGTCTTGCGGTCCAGACCGCTACGCCGGGCGATCGCGGTGATCGATTCCCCTTGCTCTCTGAGCTGATGAATCACGAATAGCTCCTCAATCCTGAGCACCCCTGCTCTCCCTGGTGAATACACGACCCAGCAGGGAGTCTTCGGGCGGTTTGGCGCCCGACCCAGGCCTCTAGAGGCCTGGGTCGGGCCAGAGCAGGGTGGGGAAATTTACTTCGGCACTTTTGGGGAGTTTTACTCCGGCAGTGACACAGACGGGGAGTGAGGCCCTGTACCGCCTTCTCGGCGGCCTCGTTGATGCAGCGTTGCAGCCCGTCGGAGAGCTGCTCGATAGGGGTGAGCGGAGGGGGTGTGGCCATGGGGACACGGCGACAGTGCCAGGAAAGAGCAGTGTACGCGGCCAGGTCTTCGCCAGACAGCGGAACCCGGTTCCGCTTCGCGCGGATAGCGCGCTCCGGAAGCGTCTGGCCCGCGGCGCTGCTGGCCGCGCTCGTGATCCTGGGGCTCCTCGCCCGGGAGAGCATGGCCCAGGTGCTCGACGACCACGTCCAGTCCCACGCGCTGCGCTACGCGGGCATGATCGAGCGCGCCTTCGGACGGCTGCACGGGCACATTCGCCACCGCAGCACGGCGGCCACGTCCTGGACCGGAGCCGCGGTCCCACCGGCCGCCACCGGTTGGGAGGCCACCTGGACGCAGGCCGGACTCCGGGCGCGCTACTGCGACAACTTCCTGGTGGTCTACGTCGAACCGGCTGCGCTCAAGGGCACGGGCCGAGACCACCGCGCGATCCAGCAGGCGCGGCACAGCTTCCTGCCCGAGCGCGAGACCGGGGTGAGGGCTCCGATGCTCGGGTGGCTCGAGGCGGCCTCGGTGCGTGATGCCCAGGGCACGCTGTGGCCGCTGCCGGCCTGCGCGCTCAGCGCCTACACCGGCGTCCTGCCCTCGGGCCGCGCTGCGCTCGCGGGCGAGGTAATCGACCCCTGGCTCGATCTCCGCGAGCGCGTGACCTTCGAGACCCGCGAGCGGGCCTGCCCGGCCGGCCAGCACGGCGCGCAGCGCGAACGGCGCACCGTCACCCAGGAGTTCAACGCCCACGGTGTGGCCGCCGGGCCGCAGGCTTTCGGTCCCTGGGAGGTCTCGCCCGGCTCCTGGTGCCGGGACGACTACGTCGCCTTCGACGTGTTTACCCGGCCGTGCTCCTGGTTCCAGGGCGAGCCCTTCAACGCCACGCTGAACGGCATCGAGACGTGGCGCATACCGATCGAGGTCACCGCTGCCGGAAGAGCCTTCGGAGGCGCGGAGTTCGTCGCCACCACCTGCTGGGTCCCCCCCGGCCCGGTGCCGGTGCCGGCCTCGACCGTGGCCGACGTGCAGCAGAGCCGCACGCTCGACTGCCCTGTGGACCATGAGGGCGCGATCGAGCAGCGGCGCACCGAGACAACGGCCACCACGACCTACCCCTGGGGCCAGGCGCCGCTGGTGAGCGTCGAGTACACGAACTGGAACGAGGTGTCCAACACGTGCACCGCAATCGTCGACACCCAGAACGACCAGCGCGGAAACGACGGCGACGGCGACATGGCGGACGGGTTCGTAGACGGGGATCCGGAGCCGGGGGACAGCAATGCGGGTGGACGTACTGGTGGAAACAACTTCGGCGGTGGAGACGGAAATTACGGTGGTCCTGCGGACAAGTAGAGATTCCTGGAGCACGCAATGGAGAAAGCAACAGAAGTTCTTCAAATGGAGAAGTCCATAGCAAAGGCAATGATCGGAGTAGCGCTGCTCGCAGTGAGCACGCTGGTGCAAGCCGGTTCCGGTTGGGCAAGCGTCAATCGGAGTCTGCGGCTCTACGACACGATTTCACCGCACGAAATCGTTTGGGGCCAGGAAAGCGAACCTGGGCAGCTGAGAGCCCCGCTCGACCCTGCTCTCTACACCGCGTCACCAGGAAGGGTCGAGGTCATCGAGTTTGTGCGTTATCCACAAGACGTGTGGCAACGGTCGCAGGTTCTGACCAACGCATGGCTGGAGAGCTTGCCCGATGGCGTCGTGGTGCGCCGGGTTCCGTTTGATCTCAAGGCGGGACAGATGGGAAAGCGCATCCGCCCACAACTGCTGATTGATCAGCAGCGCGTCTACTACGCGGCCGAGCTGCTCGGAGTGGAAGACACAGCTCACGCAGCGCTATTGGCAAGCGGTAAGCGTGGAGACACCTCGGTCCGCAGAGCAGTCGCGGAAGTTGTCAGCTCGACCGGAGTGGATGCTGCCGTGTTCGAACGGCTGCGTAGACATGAATTGATGCGGTCCAAAACGCAAGCGACCCGTACTCTGGTATTCAGACAAAAGAATGCTCTGTGGTCGGCGGGACTAAAGGGCGATGTCCCCTGGCTCTTTCCGGAACTTCTTGTCAACGGCAAGTACGCGGTGAGTGCGTCGCGTATGGGCGATCCCCGTGCCGCGTATCGCCTGGCGAATCGCCTGATTCGCGAGGAGCTGGAACGCGGCGGCGCCGAGGCCGGACCGACGACCAACGAGGAATACGCGCAATGGATGATGCCCCGAGCCGGAGAAGTGCTGAAGCCGGTGTACGCCGGTCATGTGGCAAATCGGTTCGGCGTGTTCTCGCCCGCCCGTTCGGATGTGTGGGTCATGGACGACACAGGGAAGGTGTACGGGGCCTATCAGCTTCACGGAGAAGGGGAGAGGTCGTACTGGAAGATGGTGACTGGTTCGGTGCACTACCTGGACATGTGGCGTCTCGCGCGCCAGTACCAATCGTTCGAGCGCCCCGACGGCACTGCTCAGAAGTACGGTGCCTTCCTGCTGATGGAGCGGCTCTGCGCTCCGGACACCCACTGGGTGGAGCTGCGCTTCAAGGGCCGAGACGTGGGACTGGCCTTCGACCGGTGCAAGGACGGCGAGGGGCGCGTCGAGGGCCGAAACGACAACGGGTCGATCTTCGGGTCCTGGTGGCTCGAGGCGGGAGAGATCAAGGTGTCCTTCGGGGAGGGCGGGATCCAGTCGTGGCCCTGGCGCGATGTCGCGAAGCAGGTGGGCTGGGAGATCCCGCCGGAATCGCTGACGCCCTGGAGATTCGAGGAGGGCTACGCGGAGCGCAAGACCGAAGAGGCGGCACGCTCGGCGGGGAGCGAGAGATGAGCGAGGGGGCGGCGCTCGCGCTGCGCTACAGCAGCTTCACCAGGGCAACGATCAGCCCGCCCTGGACGATCATCGCGCCGAACAGCCACTTCAGCAGACTCGTCTTGGCCGTCGCGATGGCGGCCGTAGTGCTTTGCCGCAGGGCGTCGATATCGGCCTTGATCTCCGCGATGTCGGCCTTGGTCGCGAGGTTGGCGTTGAGCAGGGCGACGTGCTCCTCGGCGAGCGTCTCGGCCTGCCGCTCGGTGAAGCCGCTCTCCGTCAGACGCTTGACGAAGCGGTGGGTGTCGAACGCGATGGCCTCGGTCATGTGCCGATCATAGTCCCCGAGAGACGATGTTGGCAGATCCACACCGTCGTGATGGGCTCAGCGCATGCTGAGCGTGAGACGCGGTGTGTGGGCAGTGTTCTGCGCGTTGTCGTGCAGCGCCACGGCCCAGGACGGTGGATGGGGCGCGTGCCCGCGGGATGCGCTGACCCGGATGTTCGAGGCCTCGGCCGAGTACGCGGAGGTGGCCGACATCGCGGCGATCGAGCGCGAGGTCCTGCGGCTTTGCAACGTGCGCCAGGGGCTGATCAACCAGATTGTCGAAGGCGAGGCGCGGCTCGCGGAGCTGCGCGGCCAAGCGCTTCCAACGGGAAGCGGGACGGGCGCGGTGGTGCCGTTAGCTCGGGACATGGAGAGCGCGCCGGCGAAGAAGGCGGAGCCGGGGGCGGCTGTCGTGGAGGAAGAGCCAGAGGCGGAAGAAGTGCCGCCGGCCGAGTCGATGGTGGTCGAAGTCGTGCAGGCCGCGGCGCCGCCGCTTCGCTGGACGAGCGTCTACGGCAGCGCCGGGGAGTGGATCGCCGGGGTGAGCGACGGCGAGCGCGTGTGGTTCGTACGCCCGGGCGATGCGCTGCCCTCCGGAGAGCGCGTGGTGGACGTGCGGGTGCGCCCGCCCGGGGTGACGGTGCGCCGCGACGGCACACCGTGGCAGCTCCCCGGCCCGGATGCGTGAGGACTTCGTGGTGACGCTGGTAGTGGCCAAACGCATGTCGGCGGAGTTCCGCGAGGTGTGCGCCGTATTCGAGGACGGCACCTATCGCTTTGCCCGATCCTACGAGCAAGAGCCCTGGGTGCTCTCGGAGCTCGCCTCGCTCGAGATGAGCAAGTCGATTCCGAGCGAGCGCCGGCGCGAGATCGTCGACATCGAGGAGATCAGGGCCGCATGGCGCGAGGAGGAGACGGTCAGGGAGGTGGCCGACGAGGAGACGCGCAAGCTCGAGCGCGTGCTCCGCATCGCGGCCGAGGCGCGGGCGAGCGATCTGGTGATCGAGACCGACGAGGTGGCCTGCCGGGTGTCGGCGATCGTCAACGATCGGAAGTTCGCGATCGGGGAGAAGTGGCGCGCGGAGGAGGGCCGGCGTGTGATGCGCAAGCTCTTCTACTTCAAGGAGCAGGGATCGCAGCAGACCTCGTACCAGGAGCGCGCCTTTCAGGGTTTCGCGGTGCGCGATCACGAGAGCCTGCACCTGCCGCCCCGGGTGAGCGGCCTGCGCGGCGAGCGCGGGCCGAGCGAGCCGACCGGAGAGCACATGTTCCTGCGGCTGTTCTACAGCGACACGCTGGAGAAGCTCTCGCTCGAGGAGCTCGGCTTCGAGGCCGAGCAGCGCGAGGTGCTCGAGCGCATGTGCCGAACCTTGCGCGGGGCGGTGATCGTGGGCGGCGTCACGGGCGACGGGAAGTCGACGACGCTCGCGACCTGCCTGCTGTTGCAGCAGCAGTTGTTCGGGCACTCGCTCAACCTCGTGACCGCGGAGGATCCGGTGGAGGTGCGGATCCCGGGCGCGGTGCAGCTCGCGGTGTCCACCGCGGCAGCGGGCGGTGAGCGCGAGCAGGCCTTCGGATCGGCGTTGCGCCACTTCTGCCGGGTCAACCCGGGCAGCGGCATGGTGTCGGAGATCCGCGACGTCGAGGCGGCGCGCCAGGTCATGCGTTTCGTCGACACCGGCCACCAGGTGTGGACGACGATCCACGCCGGCGACGCCAACGGCATCGCGTTTCGTCTGCGGGACCTGGGCGTGCCCGTGGAGCAGGTGTGCAACGTGGGCAACCTCGCGTTGCTGATGAAGCAGACCATCGTCTCGGTGCTCTGCGACGAGTGCAAGATTCCGGCGACGGGGAGGTTGCCGGAGTGGCTGGTGTCGGATCTCGGCACCGACGAGGTGTTCGTGCGGAACGCCGAGGGGTGTGAGTCATGCCGGCGAGGCGGCGGCGTGTCCTCCGCGGCCTGGGCGGGATACCGCCGGCGCCGGGCGGTCGCCGAGATGATCCAGCCCGACGAGCAGTACCTCGAGTTCGTGCGCCGCGGCGAGCCCAATCAGGCGGTGGAGTACTGGACCGGGGCCATGGGGGGTGTCCCGGTGCACTGGCGGGTGCGCGAGCTCGTGCTCAAGGGCGAGGTGGATCCGGAGGATGCGCTGTCGAAGGGCATGGTGCTGCGCGAGGACAGGAGGGCCGGGGCCGAGAAGGGGGCAGCCCGAAGGCCGCCGGGCGCTTGGCGCGGCGGGCGCGATCCTTCGCGAAAGGGCAGGGCGCTGCGAGCAAACGGAAGGCAGGTGGGGTGCTGATGGCCGTAGCTTGCAAGGAGCGTGTTGGTTTCGGCCTCAAATGCCGAGAAACGACGCTACGGCGGAATTCCGACAGGGAATCCGGCGTGAGTCCGCGATCGTGACGAGGCGGGACCCGTCAGGAACCCGCCTCGGTGGCGGCAGCCTGGGCCTCCTGGAAGCCCTCGAGGCAGGACTGGCGCTCGGTAAGGCGCATCATCTCGTTGCGAAAGTCGTCCGTCGCAGACTGGAACGTGCTGCGGTCCGCGCGCATCTCGGCCAGCAGAGCGTCCATCCGCGACTCCACGGAGTCGATGCGGCCGGCAACTTGGTCCGTGGTGTAGAGCATGGAGCCGAACACGGCAAGTCCCACCGCAACAATGGCGATGGTTTCCTGGCGCAGGGAGGCTCTTGGAGCGGTCATCGGGGAATCCCCGACGTGCGTCGTGCACGGACCATGGTAGCGAGACCACGGAGGGGCTGCACGCGAAGCGAAGGCCGTCGACGACACGGGGGCGTCGTCTGATGACCGCCGCCTGGATGGAGCGCATGGCCTTCGGCCGGGAGTACCGGGTGTCGGTGTGGATGCTGTGCGCCGATCTCCTCGAGTCGGGCTACGAGATCGAGCGGGTGCTGCCGGTGGTCGCCGATGTCAACCGCCGGGCGGGCAGGACGGCGGTCGCCAATGTGATCGCGGGGTTGATTCCGGCGCTCGCGGCAGGGCGCTTCCGCGAAGCGGTGGAGCGGGTCGCGCCGGCGGCCGAGGCGATGGTGTTCGAGGGTTTCGGCCGGGCCGACGCCGCGGCGGTGTTCCGGGCAGCGGCACGGATCGCCATCGTGCGCGACCGGCTGAGCGTGGCGCTACGCACGAATCTGGCCGGACCGGTGTTCCTGTCTCTGGTGACGGCGGGGCTCGTCTACGGGGCGGGCAAGGGCTTCGTGCCCGCGCTGGAAGAGCTCGCGCCGCTGGAGGCGTGGCCGATCGGCGCACAGTGGGCGGCCCGAGTCGCGGTGGGATTCGCCGACAACGCGCAGTGGATAGGCGCAGGCGTCGCGGTTCTGGCGGTGGTGCTCGCGTGGCTCGCGCGCAACTGGACGGGCTCGGGGCGTGCGGCCGCGGACAGCGTGGTGCCGTTTTCGCTCGTGCGCTTCGTGGTGGGACTCTCTTTCGTGCTGAGCGTCGTGGAGGCGATGCGCGCAGGCCTCGACCTCGACCGGCGCCTGTTCGAGGACCTCGCACGCGGCGGCACGCGTTACAGCCGACATCGGATCCTCGCGATCGCGCGGGGGATGGAACGCGGCGAGCAGCTCGGCCGGGCGATGGAAGGCAGCGGACACGGCTTTCCCGCCCCGGAGCTGATACCGGTGGTGATGGCGCTCGACGGGATGGACTCCTGGGCGGAGCGCCTGGGGCGCTTTGTCGATCGCTGGGTGGACCGCTCGGAGCGTTCGGTGCAGGAACGCGCCGTCGTGGTCAACCGAGCGCTCACGATGGTGGTGGTGCTGATCGTCGGCTCGGGGATGTGGCTGCTCTTCGGCGTGCTGCAGGACCTGATCGGGCAGGCGCTCTAGGGCGAGTGGATGGGGCAAGGAGGACGGAAGATGATCCCGCGGAGCACGATGAATCCGAGCGCACTGCTATGCCAGGATGGCGGCGAGGCGGGCGAGCACATCGTCCATGACGGCCTCCGGGATGCTCTCGAGGCATGTGCCCTTCCGGGCAGCGAGGTCGAGGACTCGGGGCTGGTCGCAACGGATTGCCCCGATCGTGCGGGTCCCTGCACCGTCGAGCAGAACCGCGAAGCCGCGCCGGCGGGCGAAGCTCCCTCCTGTCGTGATGGGCAGAACGACTGGCGTCCGGGTCAGCGCGTTGAACGGTGCGGGGGAGACGATCAAGACGGGCCGCGTCCCCCGCTGCTCATGGCCGACGGTGGGATCGAGGCGCACGAGCCAGATTTCCCCCCTCTGCACTACAGCAGTTCGTTGCCGAGCGCTCTGGCCTCGAGCCAGGCGCGATCCTCGTCATCAAACGAAGCGGATCCGTCGCACTGCGCCAGAAGCTCGCCGAGGTTGTATCTCGGGCGCGTCTTGGGCGAGACGACCAGACGACCGTCCTCGATACCGACCGCCACCCTGGCACCGGCCTTGAGCTCCAGAACATCGAGAAGTGCCGGGGGCACGGCGAGCATGACAGAGCCGCCGACCTTGCGCAGGTGTGTGTACATGCACGCCTCCAGAGTTATATCCAAATATAACACGAGTCGCGCCCAATCTCAGGGAAGGCGAGGGACTGAGCGGGAGACCGAAGCGACACACGGGATTGGCGAACTGAGAAGACGGGCGCGCGAAGCGCTTCGCCCGCGCCGGGGGATGAATCTCACGGACAACCTCTTCGGGCTGGGCCTGGTGGCGATCGGGATCGTGGTGATCCTGGGCCTCGGGCTCTACGGGCGCTCGATCTACCAGGAGCAGCGCGCCTCGCTGCTGCTGACCCAGCTCGTGCAGGCGGTCACCTCCACCTACCAGAGCACGCGCAACTACGGCACCGGGAGCCTGATTGCGACGCTCGATGGTTTCGGCCGCCTGCCCGAGGACTTCGTGGTGCGCACGGGAGGCAACGTGAGGCTGGAGCACCCGTGGGGCGGCCCGGTGATAGTCAACGGCGGCCCCGGCGGCGAGACCAACCAGTTCCGGATCCGCTTCAACGAGCTCGACAACGACATCTGCGCGGCGGTGGCCGAGCGCAGCGCCGGCAAGACGCGCGGGCGCACCGGGCTCGACGAGGTGCGCATCAACGGCACGGTGCTGCCGCTGCCCTACGACGTGGCGAGGGTGGCGGCGGAGTGCGACAACGGCAACGCCAACAACTGGGTGGCCTGGGACTACTTCTGAGCGTGAAGGACCAGATGCACAGGAGGCAGGGAGGGCTGGCGGAGCTCGCGGGCGTGCTCCTGCTGGCTGTGCTCGCCGGGGGCTGGGTGGCGCTGGAGGCGCAGCGTCAGGCGCAGGCGACCCAGTACGCGCGCGGGCGCACCGCCGGCGCGGTGTTCGCGAGCTGGATGCTGGCGGCGCATCGCCGGGCGCAGGAGGAGGCGGCCTTCTACGAGGCGCAGCTCGCGAGCGTTCTCGGCGTGCCCATGACGCAGGCGCAGCTCGAGACCGAAGGGCTCGCCCCGGCGTGGCTCGCACGCGAGACGATGCTCGATCAGACGATCGGACTCGGAGTGGTCGGCGACGGAGCGGGCGTGCCGATGGCCTTCGCCGTGGCCGCACCCGCCCGCGCGCTGTCGGCGACGGAGCTCGAGGGGTTTCGGGCCGGGGCGGCAGCCGGAGGGGTCATCGGCGTGGAGGCTCTGGGCACCGAGCTCGGTGCGGAAACCTTCTCGGGCGACCGACGCAGGGGCGCGGAGCAGGCCCTCGGGAGAACCCTGGTCGACGGGGACCTGGCCGCGGTGGCGGATCTCGGAATCGTGTACGACGAGCGGGTCGTGTACCGCAGGCAGCAGCCGGGACGCGCGTACCTCTCGGAGATGCGAACGAATCTCGCGTTCGCCGCCGGCGCCGGCGTCGTCGACACGGGCACCGTCTTCACCGAAACGTGGGAATCGTCCCAGGCCTTCCTCGTCGGTCAGGACGCGAACGTGGGCGCCGATCTGCTCGCCGCCGAAGCCAGCGGTCAGGCCGACATCGAGGCAAGCGTGGTGCAGGGCGACGTGACACTCTCGGTGACGGGTCCGCTGACGGCCGAAACATGGACGGTGGACGGCACCGTGAACGCCGACCGGTCGCGGGTCGCCGGAGCGCTGCGGGCAGCGGACGTCGCGGCGACCACCGGCCTGGATGCGGGCGCGGTGCTCGCCGTCGACGGCAACGTGGTGGCGAGCGGGCGGCTCCGGGGGCAGCGGCTCGCAGGCTCGACGCTGCGTGGCAGGGGCGGTGGACCGGCGACGCGGGTGCGGGGCACGCACAGGGTGCGCGGCGCGTCCACGGTCGGCACCTCGTTGCGCGTGCAGGGCACGCTGCGCGTGGGGCGATGCTACGGGTGCTCGCTGTGAGCCGGCCGGAGAGCTTCGCGTCAGGAGCCCGCGGCCTGGGCTTCCTGGAGTCCCTCGAGACGGGACTGGCGCTCGGCGAGGCGCAGCATCTCGCGGCGAAACTCGTTCATCTCGCGGCGAAATTCGCCCATCGAGGCCTGAAAGGACCTGCGGTCTTCGGCGGCCTCCTTCTGGAAGGCTCGGCGATCGGCGCTGGCCTCGGTGCGGTACGCGTCAATGCGCCGGATGGCGCGAAAGAGCAGGGCCGCCAGCGCGATACCGACGCTGAGGATGGCGATGAGCTCGGGAGTGAGGATGTTCATCATGTGCTCCCCAAAGTATAGGGGGCGCAATCGCGGAAATGCGGCCCGGACGGGTCGTGCGGGCCGGCATGGTGCGGATCGCAGCGCGGCGGCGCTCGGCGAGCGCGCAGCAGCCTTCGCGTCAGGAACCCGCGGTGGCGCCTGCGGCCTGGGCTTCCTGGAGTCCCTCGAGACGGGACTGGCGCTCGGCGAGGCGCAGCATCTCGCGGCGGAAGTCGTCCATGGCCGCCTGGAACGCCCTGCGATCAGCGTCCATCGCAGCCTGGAAGGCTCGGCGGTCGGCGTCGGCTCGAGTCTGGAAGGCCCGGCGGTCCGCGTCCGCGGTGACCTGGAAGGTCCGGCGGTCGGCGCTCGCCTCCGTGCGGTAGGTGTCGATGCGCCGGATGGCGCGAAAGAGCAGGGCCGCCAGCGCAACGCCGACGCTGAGGATGGCGATGAGTTCGGGAGTGAGGATGTTCATCGTGTGCTCCAAGAGTATAGCGGGCGCGATCACGGAAATGCGGCCCGGGTAGCTGCCCGGATCGTCATGAATCGCACCCTCGGCAGGACTCCCCTTCCTTGACCGCCATGCGTACCGAGCGGGGCTTCAGCGTCTACGGGGCGCTGCTCGCGCTCGGGCTCGTGGGCCTGGCGCTGGTGGTGGGGGTGCGCTACGTCGAGGAATGGTCCTTCGCACGACGCCACGTGACGGCGGCGGCGGATCTGGCGGTGCTCGCGAGGACGGCGCGCGCGCATGCGGCGGGCCGCCTGGACGCCATGCGCGCGGCGACGGGCACGCTCGGCCTGCGCGAGGTGCTCGTGAACACGCTGGAGGCCGAGGGCTGGCTGCGCGCCGGGTTTCCGCGCACGAACGATCTGGGCCAAGGCTATCGGGTGTTTCACCGGCGGGTGGGCACGGACGGGCTCGACGTGCTGGTGAGCACGGTGACGCCGGCGGGATTGGAGGTCGGCTACCGGGCCGAGATCGGGCACGAAGGCGCGCGCGAGGTCTTCCTCGGCGCGGTGACGCCGCTCGATCCGCAGGCGCTGCGCGGCCCGGCGATCGATGCGCCGGT
>JAJECB010000207.1 GCA_022822245.1 Gammaproteobacteria bacterium | reverse complement strand
AGGAACAGCGGCAGCTCCCACACCGTGCTGTGGCAGCAGCCGATGAGGCTGAACCCGAGCCGGTCGTCACCCGACGCGGCGATCTTGCGCGCGGCCTCGAGCACCCGGTCGGTGGTCTTGAGTGGCGGGGCGATACCCACCTCCTCCAGCCAGTCGGTGCGATAGGTGAGATAGATCGACTGCGCGAACAGGGCCGCGCCGTAGATGTTGCCCTTGGAATCCGAAGCGCCCTCCCAGGTGAGCGGCGCAAGCTGCCCGTAGGTCTCCGGGAAGCGCTCCTTGAATGCTTCGATCTGGTGGGTGAAGTCCTTGACGACCTTGTTGATTGCGAGCTGTTCGACGTCGCGGGAGTGGATCTGCACGATGTCGGGCGCATTGCCGGAGCGCATCGCGAGAATGAGCTGCGCGTTCACGTCCTCCAGCCGAATCACCTCGAATTCGACCGCAATGTCCGGGTACTCGGCCCGGAACGTCTCGAACCGGTCGTCGGGGATGAAGTTCTCCCGTCCGAACCAGACCTTGACCGAGCGCTCCTGTGCGCCGGCCGGGGTAACCAGGAATCCCAATGCCAAGGAACCGGAAAGTACGATGCCGGATAGCGCGGTTCCAAGAATCTTCATGACGCCCATGTTCATGTCCTCCTGTCAGTGTTGCGGAATGCGAGCTGCCGCATTCCGGAAGACGCCGCAAGACACCGGGGCATGCCGGCTCGGCGATGGCGCTCGCGGCTTCTTGAATGGTGAAGGTTGGTCGGTGAATACTCCTCCGCCGGTAGCTGCCCCGTCTGGCCGGGGTCGCCCCGAACGACGAGGCCCGACCAACCGACCGTAACACCGCATCGGTTGGGCGGCAACTTCGACGGAGGGGAGTTGCTCCGGCGTGCGCGCCCGAGAACGGGTCCGCATGCTACGATGCCGGCATGGACGGACCCTCCGGGCCAGCGAGCGGTTTGGAGGATTCCCCCTCTTCCGCTCTCGAGCGCGGCCGCGTCACCGGCCGCCTTCTGGTGCTCGCGGCCGGGTTCTGCATGAGCCTCGGCGGGCCGATCATCCGCCTCGCCGACGACATCACCGAGTGGCAGTTCCTGTTCTACCGCTCGCTCGGCGCGGCCCTCCTGCTGCTCGCGTACTTCCACTTCACCGGCCGTCCCGTGCTCGCCCTCGTCCGGCGCGCGGGCGCGACCGGTCTCGTCGCCGGCGCGTGCCTCTCGGTTGCGTTCATCGGCTACGTGTGGGGGGTCATGCACTCCACCGTCGCCAACGCGTTGTTCCTCCTCAGCGCGGCGCCGCTCTTCGCGGCGCTCCTCGGCTGGGTGGTGCTTCGAGAGTCGATCGGCCGCTCGATGTGGTTCGCGATGGCCGGGGTGCTCGTCGGGGTGGCGATCATGATCGGGGAGGGGCTCGCGGAGGCCGACCTGTTGGGTGATCTCGCCGCGCTCGCGGCGGCGGTCGGGTTCGCCGGCTTCTCGGTGGGGATCCGGCGCGGCCGGCACGCCGACATGAGCCCCGCGATCCTCATCGCGGCCGCCATTGCCACCGCGGTGAGCGCCGCGATGGCGTTCGCGGACGGTACCGGGCTCGCGGCCCCCGCCCCGGACGTGGGTCTCGCGGCGGCCTACGGGGTGCTCGTCATCGGGGCCGGGGTCTTCCTCTTCACCCTCGGCTCGAAGACCGTCCCCTCCGCCGAGCTCGTGCTCCTCTCGCTCACCGAGGTGGTGCTCGCCCCGGTGTGGGTGTGGCTCGCGTTCGGGGAGGTCCCGAGCCTTCCGACCCTCGCCGGCGGGGTCATCCTCCTCGGCAGCATCGCCGGGCAGGCCGCCGTCGGGATGCGGCGATAACGCGCGGTGTCCCGTCCGGACGGGGCCGCGATAATCGTGCACGTTCCGGAACCCCTGAAAGGTGCCGGGCGGTATCGGCAGCGATTCCTCGCCGGGGGCCCTCCTCGGGAACTGCCGGAGTCTGCCGTCAGGCGGGCTGGGCCACCCGCGCCGGATCACCCACGTCAAGGGTCGTCACGCGGCGCATCTCGCGCCGGTGGGCGGTGTCCTCGAACGGCCGGGCGCGATGCATGGTGGCGCGGTTGTCCCAGATCACGAAGTCGCCGTTCCGCCACGAGTGCCGATACACGAGCTCGGGCCGGGTGGCGTGCTCCATGAGGTCGCGGAGGAGGAGCCGCCCGTCCGGGACCGGCCGGTCGAGGATCCGCGAGGCATGGGAGGCGAGGTAGAGGGAGCGCCGCCCGTTGCGCGGGTTGGTGAGGACGAGAGGATGGACGGCGCCCTTCAGGCGGTCCCTCTCCTCGTCGGAGAACTCGAAGCCGAGGGTCTGGCGGGAGTAGGCGATCGAGTGGTGCACGCGCAACCCCTCGAGGCTCGCCTTCGTCGCCTCGGGGAGGGTGTCCCAGGCGGTGCGCATGTCCGCGAACTCGGTGTCCGCCGTGACCTCCGGGACCACCAGGGCGGCGAGCATGGAGTAGCGGCCGCGCGGGTCCTGGAAGGAGGCGTCCGTGTGCCACAGCCGGTTGGCGAGGCTGTAGAGCCGTTTCCTGGACTCCGATTCGAGGAGGCCGCCGTCCGGTCCGACGTTCGAGACATCGGTGAGCGCTTCGTCCCCGAACCGGCTCTTCTGAAGGACGGCGCTGCCGGTCTTTCGATGCAGCTCTCCGTCAAGCCGGGTCGCGAAGGCGAGCTGCTCCTCGTTCGAGAGCCGCTGGTCGCGGAACACGAGCACCGCGCACCGGTCCATCCCCTCGCGGATCGATTCGAGCGTCTCCTCGTCCCGCACTTCGCGAAGATCTACGGGGCTCGCTTCGGCCACGAAGCTCGAATGAAGCTTGCGGAATTCGAGGGTCATGTCTTGGTCGTCCGGGAGAGGGCGGAGCCAGCCGCCAAGATAGCGTGCCCGTTCCCGCTCGGCCAGCCCCGTGGACGACCGTTCCGGCCCGGGGGCACCCGCGAGACGCGGTCGGGATGTCGGTCCGCGGCCGGAGCCCGCAGTTTCACCGGGGCTCAACCGGTTCAGTCGCCGCCGGTGGGCGGCCCGCTCTCGATGGGAAGGTCCGGGTCCCGCGCCCACTCGCCCATCGACGCGTCGTAGAGGGTGAGGTCCGAGTAGCCGAGCTGGTGGAGGAGGAAGAGCCCGACGGTCGCGGAGATCCCGCCCCCGCAGTAGGCGACGACGTGCTTGTCCGGGGTGACGCCGGCCGCTTCGTGTGCCCGCCGCGCCTCGTCCAGCGACACGAAGGTGCCGTCGGCCGGATCGAGGAGGGTCGCGGCGGGGACGCTGACGCTGCCCGGGATGCGGCCGGGACGGCCGTAGCGGCTCGGCCCCGAGCCGAGGAAGAACTCCGGGGCGAGGGCGTTCACCGCCGTGGACCCGTCGTCGTCGAGCCTTGCGAGGACGTGCTCGCTGCCGACGAAGAACCCCGGCCGCGGGCTGGCTTCGAACCGCGCCGGAGGATGGCCGCCCGGCTCGGTGGAGACGGGCCGGCCCTCCCCCTGCCACTTCGCGAAGCCGCCGTCGAGCACCGCCGCCCCGTCGAACCCGAACGCGCGGAGCATCCACCACACCCGGGTCGCCCACATGATGCTCCCGTTCGAGTAGAGCACCACCCGGGAGTCGTTCCCGATGCCGAGCCGTCCCATGCCCTCGGCGAACCGCTCCGGGGACGGGGCCATGAACCGGAGCCGGGTCCCGGGCTCGGAGATCTCCCCCTGGAGGTCGAGGAACACCGCCCCCGGGATGTGCCCCGCCTCGTACTCGGCCACCCCGGGCACCACGCGGTAGGGCGCATCGTCGTCCGGGCCGGCCGGCATGAGCCACGTGGTGCAGTCCACGATCCGGAGATCGGGCGCCCCGAGGGCGGCTTCGAGGGTGTGGGTTTCGATGAGGGCGGCCGGTTCCCGCCACGTCTCGAGGTCGCTTCGCACTGGCTCCACCTTCGTCGCTGCGGAACGGATCGCGTGGATCGTACCAGCCGGCATCCGCGGTCCGGCACTCGCGGCCGGGTCCTCCCGTCCGGGGCCTCCGGGGGCCGGGGGCCGCGGTCCGGCCGCAGCTACAATCCTCGCCGTCTCCTTCCGTCCCGGAGCCTCCATGGAACGCACCATCGAGTACTACTACGCGCTCGCCTCCCCGTGGTCCTATCTCGGCAACGATCTGCTCCGGCGGATGGCCGCGGACCACGGCGCCCGCCTCGACCCCGTCATCATCGACTACGACCCGGTGTTCACCGCCACCGGAACGATTCCTCTTCCGGATCGGCCCCGCGTGCGCAAGGCGTACCGGCTCGTGGAACTTGCGAGGTGGAGCCGGTTTCGCGAGGTGCCCCTCAACCCGGAGCCGCGCTTCTACCGCGGGGAGACCGAGGAGCCCGACGAGCGCCAGGCCGCGCTCATGGTGACGGCCGCGAAGGAGGCGGGGCTCGACTCGCTGCGCCTCGCTCACGCGATCTCGCGCGCGCTCTGGGCGGAGGAGCGCTTCCCCTTCCGTCCCGAGGAGCTGCTCGCCATCGCGCAAGCGGAAGGGTTCGACGGCCCGGCCCTTCTCGAAGCTGCCGAACGCCCGGAGACCGTCCGGGCCTACGAGGCGGCGACGCGCCGGGCCATCGATCTCGACGTCTTCGGGATGCCGTTCTACCGGCTCGACGGGGAGCCCTTCTGGGGCCAGGACCGGCTCGAATTCCTGGAGCGCGCCCTTCGCGCCGGGTCCTGAGTGCGAAGGCGCCCGCCGGTCGAGCTTGCGAAGCGTCGGCCGACGCGGGACCGAGTGCGGGAGGTGCGCGCCGTCTCAGACCGCTCCCGATTCCCGCAGGCGCTCCACGTCCCCGGCGCCGTAGCCGAGCCCCTCCAGGATCTCGGCCGTGTGCTCGCCGAGGAGGGGGGCGCGCGCGCGGATCGTTCCCGGGGTCCCGGAGAGCCGCACCGGCGTCGTGACGAGAGGAACCGCGTCGGGGGCGCCCGGGTACTCGGTCTCGTGCAGGAATCCGCCTCCCTTCACGTGCGGATCGTCCAGGGTCTGCTGCGGGGTGTAGACCGGCCCGGCCGGAACCCGCGCCGCCTCGAGCTCCGCGAGGGCCTCCTCCGTGGTCCGCTCCGCGCACCACTCGGCCATGCGGGCGCTGAAGACCTCGCCGTGCTCGCCCCGCGAGTCGTCGGTCCCGAAACGCTCGTCCTCGAGCCAGTGGGGCTCGCCGATGAGCTTCGCCCAGCGGCGGTACATCGGTTCCCCGATGACGAGGATCATGATGTGGCCGTCGCGGGTCGCGAACACGTCGGAAGGGGCGTTCAACTGCCCTCGGTTGAGGGTCGCCACCCGGTTGGGGGCGAGCACCGCCTGCTCGATGAGGAAGGGGCTCGCGGCGGTGAGGGCGGTGCCGAGAAGGGCGCCCTGAACCTCCTGGCCGCGCCCGGTCTGGCGCCGGGCGAGGAGGGCGACGACCGCCCCGAGGGCGCAGAGGGCGGCGGTGCTGAAGTCGACCCACGGGGCGTAGGAGCGGACGGGCTCTTCCGGATGGCCGGAGAGGTGAAGGTTGCCGCACATCGCCTGGGCGAGGCCGTCGAAGCCGAGCTTGCGCCCGTAGGGGCCGGCCGTCCCGAAGCAGGTGTTGGAGACGAGGATGATGTCGGGGCGGATCTCGGTGAGCGAGTCGAAGTCGAGCCCGAGCTGCCGGAGCGCTCGCTCGGGCATGTTGGCGACCACGATGTCCGCCGTCGCGACGAGCCGGCGCTGGACCTCGCGCCCTTCGTCCGTCGTCGGATCGAGGGTCAGGCACTTCTTGTTGCGATTGACCTGGAGGTACGTGACCCCGGAGTCGTCCGCCTCGCTCACCCGGTTGATGAAGCGGTCTTCCCCGCCGCCCGTCTTCTCCACCCGGATCACGTCCGCCCCGAAGTCACCGAGCAGCGCTGCGCACCACGGCCCCGCGATGTAGCGTCCGAAGTCGAGAACCCGTACCCCTTCCAGCACCCCCGGCATCTTCTCCCCCCTTGCGTTCTTCGTCTCCCGTTCACGCGGGGCCTTCGCCTCCGCAGCCTCGTCCTGCCCGAACAGGCGGAGCTATTGTGCCCGAACGCCGGTGGCCTTGGTCCGTCGGCCCGGGGGCAGGCCCCTTCCTCCGCGGCTCGTGCAACCCGCTGCGGAAGGGACCCGCCTCGGGCCGGCTGCGCCGCGAAGACCCCGGGCCGGTTTTTCGATGGCCGCGGCGTAGCCGGTGCGG
>JAJECB010000205.1 GCA_022822245.1 Gammaproteobacteria bacterium | reverse complement strand
TGTTTGCCATACCCCCGCAAACCGCCGAAAGGCCCGCCTCCGTGAACGCGCACTCCTCCCATTCCTCCGGCTACCGCCCCACCACAACCGTTTCCAACCCATCTCGTACTCATCCTTGTACCGAACAAAAATTTACCCTGAAGGATGCGCCCGATCTCTTGCAATGCCCGATCAGCCGAGCGGTTGAGCGGGGCGAGCGCGATATGGCAGTCCGAGATTGGCGCGAGCTTTTCCGAGCTGCAGAGATATCCCTCGTCGTCCAGTTCAGAACCCCAGTCACGGCCCAGCGCCAGACTTGTGGTCAGGTCTTCGCGGTCTCTGTCGAGCATCCAAATTGTCAACACCGCCTGCTCGAGCTCAATGCACACACCGAGGCCGATCACATGGTCGCCTATGTCGTAGACACGCTCCAGAAACGAGTACTTCCACAAGGAATAGGTATCGCACGGATAACCGGAATTTTTCAGTTGTTCGTTGAACGATTGCGGCTCCAGGGAATCGGTGAAGCCGCAGTCATCAAGAGCTCGCTGCCACACCTCGGACCAGATGCCATGTAGCGCCGTCGCGTAGTCGCTCCGCACCTGGTGAGCGGCGAGGACGGCGGCGTGGAAGTCCGGCAGCCGGCACCATTCGAGATCGTCAGGGACTTCGAGTTTCTTGCTGCCCAGAACGTGCTCGACCGCTGATCGGACCGCAGGGTCTTTCAGATAGGCACGATAGCTCTCGGGGAAAGTGAAGTGCGTCATGGTGATCTCCGAAGGAAGGCGTCAGAGTGATTCCGGGCGTTCAGCCGGCGCGGTCCCAGAGTGTCCGGCGGAACTGACGGAACGTGTCGTCGTCGTGGTCTTGATGCAGGGCCCGGTCGTAGGCAAGCAGCAGCGAACGCCAGGATATCCATCGCCAGACCTTCTTCCTTTGCTGGCCGAGCGCACGGGTGATCCCATCGTCGCGCAGCGGAGACACGATGAAGAGCAAGGGAGGTTCCTTTTCGTCATCCGGGACCTTGTACCGATAGCCTCTCTCAATTTGTTTGAGGAGATGGGCGCGGTAGCTGGGCAGTTGTCGTGGAGTGACGTGGTGTCTGAACTTTGCCTCGATGACGGCGCCACGCCTGTGGCCCGAAGCGTCCGTCCATTCGATCAGGAGGTCGATTCGCCTTTCATTGGCGGGCGCTTCCGGCGTCACGCTCGCCTCGCGGAGACTTCTGTCTTCGTTGCCGGGTCTGGAACCGAGCGCCCGCAGCAACGCCCGGATCCGGCCTGTTCGGGTCTCGCGGTCGCCGGCGTTGAGAAAGTGGGCGAAGCCCTTGGTGATCTGCGGCTCCGTCAGCCGCACCTCCCGCAGCCACTCCAGCGGAGCGGCATGGAGGAAGTGATGGGGAAGACTGATCCCGAAAACGCGCTCCAGAGCAGACCGCGCGCAGCCCCAGTTCGGCGAGGGCTCGAATCGAAGGCTCCCGTCGGCGATGATACGCGTCAGGGCATTGGACAACAGGCTGGCCCAAAGCCGCGTGTCCGTCCGTCCAGTCCGGTGGGGCGAATCCCAAGGCGTCGTTCCGGATGGCGCGCGTCACCGGATGGCGCAGACAGCCCCCGAGCATGTGCAAGGCATCGAGTCTGAAGGCGGGGCACATGTCCGCAACGGGTTGCAGGCGATCGACTGCGGAGCACGTCAACGGCATCTCGGACTCCGGTGGCGCAGGGTATCGGTCGGGATCGGGGATGCAAATGCGGCGTCCTCCGGACGAGGCGTACGGCAGGCCGCCGAGCGAATCGTAGCATCGGCTCCGCCTTCCATCGTCCTCAAGCCTTCGTCCCGGAGTCCGCGGAGGCCGCCGGTGCTATGCTGGCTGCAACGCGGTGACGCAGGTACGCGGCCGGCCGCGTGAATGGACTATTGAAGATCTCTTCTGGCGAGGGCTGGTCATCTCCATGCTGAAGGCCGATCTCCAGGAAATCATCGAAGCCGGGGAAGGCGCGAAGACCGAGTTCAAGCGCGGCGGCGTCCGGCCGGAGCAGCTCGCGCGGGAAATCGTGTCTTTCGCCAACATGAACGGAGGGCGAATTCTCCTCGGCGTGGAAGATGACGGAACCGTCTCCGGCGTGCAGCGGGACAACCTGCAGGCGTGGGTGATGGACACGGTGATCCGGCGGTACGTCGTTCCTCCTGTCGTACCCGGATACGAAGAGGTCGCCATGGAGGGCGGGCAAGTGGCGGTGGTCGACGTCCCCGCTGGCGCGGCGAAGCCCTACGCCGTGAAGCGCAGTGAGCGGTTCGACTACTACCTGCGGCTCGGCAACACTTGTCAGCTCGCGTCTCGGGAACAGATGGCGCGTCTGTTCGAGAGCGGGGGGCTCGTCTCGGTGGAGAAGATGCCGGTGCATGGCAGCGACGCTGGAGAGCTGGACGAGCGGCGGCTGAGGGAGTACTTCGAACGCATTCTGGGTGACGACGAGGACGATGACTGGCCGCGCAAGCTGCTCTACCGTGACCTTCTCGTCGAAACCGATCAGGGCGAAGTGCGGTGCAGTTACGCCGCATACGCGTTGTTCGCTTCGGAACCGAGGCGGCGCCTTCCCCAGGCCGGTCTGCGGTTGATGATCTTCCCAACCGCTGAGATGGATTACGACGCGAGCCTCGACGAAGTGCTCGACCTTCCCTTCGTCGGTCTCGGCGAGCAGAAGCGGGGCCGATTCGTGGAGCAGTCGCTGCCCGACCGCACCCTCGCCTACCTGCAACCCCACATCAGCCGGGAGCGGCTGTCGGGGATGACAAGGGTCCGCTTCTGGGACTATCCGGAGGAGGTCATCCGCGAGCTGCTCGTCAACGCGTTCGCCCACCGCGACTGGACGAGGCAGAACGATACGCGGGTCGTCGTCTATCAGGACCGGATGGAGGTGACGAGCCCCGGCGCGCTCCCCAACGGCATGACGATCGAGAAGATAAAGGCAGGACAGCAGACGCCGCGCAACACGCACATCGTGCGGATCCTTCGCGACTACGGGCTGATGGACGATCGCGGCATGGGCATCCGCCGCAAGGTGATTCCCCTGATGAAGGAGCGGAACCGGACCGAGCCGACCTTCGAGGCGACCGGCGACCACTTCAAGGTCACGTTGTGGAAGCGGCCGGCGGAGGAGCGCGAGGGGTAGCGCGCGGGATTGCGCCGGCGAGACCGCGCCTCGGACCGACGAAACACGTTCGAACCCAACGGCGGCCCCTCGAAGCTCCGGCGCGCCGCACGGGTAGCCGTCTCGTACCTTTCATCCATGAACCCGCTTTGAGAAATTGACACGACCGCAGGCTTGCGGGCCGCTGAAGGCGTCCGGGCCCGAGATGCTGGCCGATTCGAGCGTCTCGCCCTGGTGGTTGTACGCGGTTCAGCCCGCCCGACGCGTCCTCTTCCGGGGGCGGAGGAGGTGGTGGTGGGCGGCGTCGTAGAGGGCGCTGTCGTCGAACGAGTCGGCGGCGAGAACGCGGCCGACGAGGATGAGGGCGGTGCGCCGGAGGCGGAGGGGGCGCACCTTCTCCGGGAGATCGGCGAGGGTGCCGGTGACGATGCGCTCGTCGGGCCAGCTCGCGCGGTGGACGACCGCGGCCGGGCAATCCGGGCCGTAGACGAGGGCGAGGGTTTCGCACACCGCGCCGATGCTCCGGATGGAGAGGTGGATGGCGAGGGTCGCGCCGGAGCGGGCGAGGGCGGCCAGGTCTTCCCCTTCCGGCATCGGCGAGCTCCGGGTGCTCGTGCGGGTGAGGATGACGGTCTGGCTCACCCCGGGGAGGGTGAGCTCGCGCTTGAGGGCGGCGGCGGCGGCGGCGTACGCCGGGACGCCGGGAGTCACGTCGTAGGGGATCCCGAGCGCGTCGAGGCGGCGCATCTGCTCCCCGATCGCTCCGTAGAGGGAGGGATCGCCCGAGTGCACCCGGGCGATGTCGTGCCCCGCGGTGTGGGCTGCCCGCATTTCGTCGACGATCTCGTCGAGGGTCATGGGGGCGGTGTCGAGAACCCGCGCGCCCTCCGGCGCGCAGGCGATGACTTCCGGCGGCACGAGTGAGCCCGCGTAGAGGACCACCGGGCACGCCTCGATGAGGCGCCGGCCGCGAACCGTGATGAGGTCGGGGTCGCCAGGGCCGGCCCCGATGAAGTGCACGGTCACGGCGCGCGTCTCGCCCCGGCTTCGGCTACGGTCCCGACCTCGTACCCTCGGGGTGTGTAGGCGCGGGTTGCGCCGCCGTGCGCCAGGGTGCGGGTCGCGGTGGAGCCGACGATGAGCACGGTCAGCATGTCGATGTGCTCCGGGTCGATATCGCCGAGGGGAATGACTTCGACCCGCTCGCCGGCTCGCCCGAGGTTGCGGGCGACGACGACCGGGGTCTCCGCCGCGCGGTGCCCGCGGAGGATGCGGAGGGCGCGGTCGAAGGTCTCGCGCCGGGCCGCGGACACCGGGTTGTAGAGGGCGATCACGAAGTCGGCGCGGGCGGCGGCGGCGAGCCGGTCCTCGATGATCTCGCGCGGGGTGAGGAGGTCGGAGAGCGACACGGCGCAGAAGTCGTGTCCGATGGGCGCCCCGGCGCGGGCGGCGGCGGCCTGGAAGGCGGACACCCCGGGGATGACCCGGACCGCAATCCGGCGCGCGGCGGGGTCCGGGGTTCCGTCGAGGACCTCCATGACGAGCGAGGCCATGGCGTAGATGCCGGGATCGCCCGAGCAGACGAGGGCCACCCGCTCTCCGGTGGCAGCGAGATGGATCGCCTTCTCGGCCCGCGCCCGTTCCTCGCCCAGCTCGTAGGGATGGACCTCCTGGCCGCGCACGATGTCGGCCACGAGTTCGAGGTACCGCCGGTAGCCGACGAGGTGGCCGGCATCCTCGATGGCGGCGCGCGCCTCCGGGGTCAGGGTGCCGGCGTCACCGGGACCGATCCCGGCCACCGCCAGCTCGCCGCGGGGCAAGCCGATCGAGGATGCATCGAGCGGTGCCGGGGCGCGGGCGATGGCGCAGGTTCCACGCACCGACTTGGTCTTCTCGACGACGAGCTCGCCCTCCGGCCCCGCCGCCGCGAGAGCCGCGCCCTCCGCCACCCCGTGGCAGCCGACCTCGCGGAACACGAGGTCCGAGGAGTTCCGGAGCCGCGGCACCTCCGCTTCGAGGACAGGGGCGGGAAGGAACCGGGCCGGCACGCCGAGGGATTCGGCGAGGGCGTGGACCGCGGGCTCGTCCGACTTGAGGTCGATCGAGAACACCCCGGCGACCGCTTCGGGCGCGAGCCCGGCCGCGTCGAGGCACGAGCGGGCGAGGGCCGCGACCTCGTCCGGCGCCGCGCCCCGCTCGCAGCCGATGCCGACCGCGAGGCGCCGAGGACGGTAGACGAGGGTATCCGGCCCGCCGCCGGTCTTCGCATCGTCCACCCGGATCGCAAGCTCGCCTGCCTCGTCGAAGGGCAGCCGGCTCTCGGCCAACCAGCGGGCCCCGGCGCCGGCCGGCGCCTCACCTTCGCTTTCGTCTCCCATGCGGCTTGCACGCTCGTCGGCGTCGTCGGCGGGGAGCCGGCTCCCGGCCGGTCTCCGGAGGCCCGCCGGCGCGCGCACCCGCGCCCCCAGGAGGAGGGCGGCGACGAAGGGCCTGCAGTCCTCCGGGTTCGCGAGGGTCCACCCCTCGGGCGGCGCGTCAAGGGCGATGCCGAAGCGAAGGTCGCCCGCGGTGGTGACGGCGGCGGTGGCGCCGATCACGTCCGCGATGCGCCGGGCGAGCTCGACCCCGCCCCGGTGTCCCCCGAGGAGCGGCACCGCGAACGCCCCGTCGTCGGAGACGGCGACGACGGGCGGCTCCGCCCGCTTGTCCACGAGGGCCGGCGCCACCGATCGCACCAGGATCCCGGCCGCGCAGACGCCCGCGATGGGGCGCCCCGCCTCGAAGAGCTCGCGGACGTGGCGGGTCGTGGCCGTGAACCACACGTCGGCGTCGCCCGCCCGCTCCCGGAGTCCGTGCACCTCCGCGTCGCCGAGGGCGTCCGCGATCCGGCGCGCAAGGGCGCCGCCCTCCAGGGTGATCGCAACAACCGCGACGCGCTCTCTCAGTTCCACGCGAACCCCCGGCGGTGGACGAGGACCATCGAGAAGTAGGGGGCCGCGGCGACGCCGAGTTCCGCGAGCGGCAGGAGGCGCTCTCGCTCCATGGTGGCGCGCTCGACGTAGTGGGCGCCGGCGAGGAGCCCGAGGGAGTCGAGCACCGCGCGGACCTTCGGGAGGTGCCGGCCGACCTTGATGATCGCGGCCGCGTCCGCGGCCTCGAGCCGGGTGCGAAGCTCGGCTTGCCCCAGGGTCGCGGGCACCACCGCGAGGACGTCGCTTCGGGTCGCGAGCGGGGCGCCCGCCGCCGCCGCGCACGCGGTGAGCGAGGAGACCCCGGGGATCACCCGCACCGGGTACCGCTCGACCATGCGCTCGAAGAGGAAGCTGAACGAACCGTAGAAGAACGGGTCCCCCTCGCAGAGGCAGGCGACGTCGCGGCCCGCGTCGAGGTGTTCGCCGATCGCGCGAGCCGCCCAATCGTAGACCTCCCGCGCCGGGAAGCGGGCGGCGACCATCGGCATCCGGATCGGGATCTCGGTCTTGATCGCGCCTTCGAGATGGGGGGCGACGATGGCTCGCGCGAGGCTTTCGCCGGACTCCGGAGCCGGGTAGGCGAGCACCGGGGCGGCCCGGAGCGCCCGAAGTCCCTTCACGGTGATGAGGTCGGGATCACCGGGGCCGACGCCGATGCCGACGAGGGAGCCGGTCGCGCTCATCGCTTGCGAACCGCGAGCTCGGTCACCGGGTAGGCGGGCCGGAAGGCACGAAAGCGGCCGAGCGGGGCGGCGTGCGACACCGCGATCCGGGAAAGCTCGCCCCCGAATGCGGCATGCGCATCGAAGAGGGCGCGTTCTCCTTCGTGGCTCACTGCATGAGCTACCAGCCTCCCCCCCGAAGGCAGTGCCTTCCAGCACGCATCGAGCAGGTTCGGGGACGAGAGGCCGCCGCCCGCGAAGACCGCATCGGGCGGACCGCCGTCACGGAGGAGATCCGCGAGCGCGGCGGGCGCTTCGCCGTGCACGACCCGGAGCCCGGGGGTGCCGAGGCGTTCCGCGTTGCCCTCGATGAGTGCGAGGCGCTCCGTTTTCAGCTCGACGGCGATCGCGCGGGCGCCGCGCGCGGCCCGCATCCACTCGATCCCGATCGAACCACACCCCGCCCCGACGTCCCAGAGGAGCTGGCCGGCACACGGGGCGAGGGCGGCGACGGCTGCGGCCCGCACCGCCCGCTTGGTGAGCTGCCCGTCGTGCTCGAAGGCGTCATCGGGGAGCCCCGGGGTGCGGGCGAGGAGCGACGCGTCCGGGCCGGCGGCGCACTCGACGGCGACGGTGTTGAAGTCCCGCACGTCGGTGAGCGCGAACTCGCGCGCGGTGGTGTCCCGCACCCGCTCCTCCGTACCGCCCATGTGTTCGAGCACGACGATCCGGCTCTCGCCGTAGCCCGCGTCGCGGAGCATCTCCGCGATGAGGGCCGGAGTCGCTGCGTCATGGCTGAGAACGAGG
>JAJECB010000043.1 GCA_022822245.1 Gammaproteobacteria bacterium | reverse complement strand
CCTGCGAGAACGGGCGAGGAAGGCGGGCGCGGACGAGCGGACGGCGGCGGTTCTCGATCGCGACGGGTGCCTGGACCTGCTGCTGGCCCATCTCGTGCAGCCGGGGCTGTCGGCGCTCGTCGGCTCGCGCGCCGTGTTCCTCCATGACTATCCGGCGAGCCAGGCCGCCCTGGCCCGGGTGGGGGCCGCCGAGGGCAGAGAGCGCGCGGAACGGTTCGAGCTCTTCGTGGACGGAATCGAGCTCGCGAACGGTTATCACGAGCTGACCGATCCCTCCGAACAGCGGCGGCGCTTCGAGACGGAGGCGGCGCGCCGCCGGGACGCCGGGCTCCCCGCGATGGAGCTCGACGAGCGGCTGATCTCCGCCCTCGCGCATGGTCTGCCGGCGTGCGCGGGGGTCGCCCTGGGGGTCGATCGGCTGGTCATGCTCGCCCTCGATCTCGAGCGCATCGAAGACGCGATCGCCTTTCCCGACGCCATCGCCTGAGCCGGGGCGCGGGCCGATCCTGATACACTGTCCGTCCCCGACGGGAAGGATTCGACCATTGATGCCGAGTAGCGACTCTCGCGTTCCGGGCCCGGCCGCCACGGGGTATTGCCACGGCCGGAGGCCGGGTGCGGCGGCGGCCCCGGCGAGGGCTCCGCGGACCGGGCGGAAGCGCAAATCGGCCGATCCGGGTCAGGTCTCGCCGGGGAACCCTCGCCCGTGACCCAGTGGTTGGACTTCTCGACCTTCATGGCGCTCATCGTCCTGGTGAGCGGGGCCATCTGGGCCGTCGACTCCTGGGTCCTCGCGCCTCGCCGGCGACCCGCCGGCGCGGCCAGCACGGTTGCCGGGGAGGATGTGGTCAAGCTCCCGCCGAAGCCCGCCGTCGTCGAGTACGCGCGCTCGTTCTTTCCCGTCTTCCTTGCCGTCTTCCTCATCCGGTCGTTCGTGATCGAGCCGTTCCGGATCCCCTCGGGCTCGATGATGCCCACCCTCCTCATCGGCGACTTCATCGCGGTCAACAAGTTCTCCTACGGCATCCGGCTTCCCGTCTCGAACCGCAAGGTGCTCGACTTCGGGGAGCCGGAGCGGGGCGACGTGGTGGTGTTCCGCTACCCGGTCGACGGGGAGACCATCTTCATCAAGCGCATCGTGGGACTGCCGGGCGACCGTGTCCGCTACGACCGCGAAAAGAGGCTGCACATCAACGGAGTGGAGACCGGCCGGAGCGCCCCCGAGACCTACGAGGGCACCGGTTCGGGGAGCCACATGACCGGTTCGATGCAGCGCTTCGAGGCGCTCGGCGAGCACGCCCACGCGGTCCTCTACCGGCACGGCCAGCCGACCGTGGAGGGCGAATGGGTCGTGCCGGAAGGGCGGTACTTCGTGCTCGGCGACAATCGGGACAAGAGCCACGACAGCCGGTTCTGGGGATTCGTGCCGGAGGAGAACCTCATCGGTCCCGCCTCCGTCGTGTGGATGAACTGGGACTGGGGCCACGGCGTGGACTTCGGGCGGATCGGGACCAGCATCGACTGAGAACGTGGACGACACCTTTCGGGAGGCGGCGGCGAAACTGGGCTCCGCCCTCGGCTACGCGTTCTCCGATCCGGAGGCGGTGCGGCGGGCCCTCACCCACCGCAGCGCGCCCGGCGCCAACAACGAACGGCTCGAATTCCTCGGCGACTCGGTGCTGAACCTCGCGGTGGCCGACCTGCTGTTCTCCGGCCACCCGGACGCGACCGAAGGGGAGCTCACCCGGGCCCGTGCCTCGCTGGTGCGCCGGGAGGCGCTCGCGGCGATCGCCCGCGAGGCCGGCGTGGGGGACTGCCTCGTGCTCGGTGCGGGGGAGCAGCGAAGCGGGGGGCGGGACCGTGACTCGATCCTTGCCAACGCGGTGGAGGCGCTGTTCGGGGCGATGTACCTCGACGGCGGCTACGGGGCCGTGCGTCGCGCGGTCGCGCGCGTCTTCGCCGAGCGTCTCGCTCGGGCGGCGCCGGGGGCCACCGCCAAGGACCCGAAGACGAGGCTCCAGGAGCTGCTCCAGTCGAGGGGACTCGACCTGCCTCGCTACCGGGTGGTGGCGTCGGACGGGTCCGCGCACCGTCCGACCTTCGTCGTCGAATGCGACGCGGGCATCGGCGATCCCGCGCGCGGGGAGGGCCCGTCCCGCCGCCAGGCCGAGCAGAGGGCGGCGGAACGGGCCCTCGCGGAGATCGGTGAGAAATGAGGGCTGGTGAGTTCCGGTGCGGCACGGCCACCATCGTCGGCCGCCCGAACGTGGGCAAGTCCACCCTCCTCAACCGACTGGTGGGGCAGAAGGTGAGCATCACCGCGTCCAAGCCGCAGACGACCCGGCACCGGATCGGCGGCGTGCTGACCCGCGACGACGCCCAGATCGTGTTCGTGGACACGCCGGGGATCCACCGCGACCGGCGCTCCGCGATGAGCCGGTACCTCAACCGCACCGCGCGGGGCGCGGTGGATGGGGTGGACGTGGTGATCTTCATGGTCGAAGCGCTGCGGTGGACGGACGAGGACGAGGACGTCCGCCGCGAGCTCCGGGAGAGCCGGAAGCCCGTGCTCCTCGCCCCGAACAAGATCGACCGAACGGCCGGGCGGGCGGAGCTGCTGCCGTGGCTCGACCGGTTTCGGGGCGAGGACCGGTTCGAGGAGATCATCCCCATCTCGGCGCGCCGTCAGCAGAACCTCGAGGCCCTCGTGGGCGAGGTGCGGGCGCGCCTGCCGGTCGCCCCGGCGATGTTCCCCCCCGACGCGCTCACCGATCGGAGCGAGCGCTTCCTCGCCGGCGAGCTCGTCCGCGAGAAGCTCACCCGGAAGCTCGACCAGGAGCTTCCCTATCGGCTCGCGGTCGAGATCGAGGAGTTCCGCCGCGAAAAGCGGATCCTGCGGATCGGGGCCGTCGTCTGGGTGGAGCGCGCGAGCCAGAAGGGCATCGTGATCGGGAAGGGCGGCCGGGTGCTGAAGGCGGCGGGCGCGGAGGCGCGCGCCAACATGGAGGTGCTGTTCGGGTCGCGCGTGCACCTCGACATCTGGGTCAAGGCGCGGGCGGGGTGGCCGAACGACGAGAAGGTCCTCCGGAGCCTCGGCTATGACGGGTGAGCCGCGTTGACCCGTCGCGTCGAGAACGCGCCGGGCTACGTGCTGCACTCGCGCCCGTGGCGCGAGACGAGCCTCATCGTGGAGGCGTTCACCCGCGAGCACGGCCGGGTGGGGCTGGTGGCGCGCGGCGTGCGCCGGGCCCGTTCCCGGTTCCGCGGGCTGCTCCTTCCGTTCCGGCTCCTGCTCCTGTCGTGGAGCGGGCGGGGAGAGCTTCCCACCCTCACCGGGGCGGACTCCGAGGGCCCCGTCGGAGTCCTGCGAGGCCGGGCCCTGTTCAGCGGGTTCTACCTGAACGAGCTCATGCTGAAGCTGCTTCCGCGCAGCGATGCCCATCCGGAGCTCTTCGACGACTATCGGGGCGCGATCGACGCCCTCGGCGGAGACGGGGTCCTCGACGGGGTCCTGCGCACTTTCGAGAAGCGTCTCCTGGACGCCCTCGGATACGGGCCCACCCTCGACCGGGCGGTCGACACCGGAAACCCGATCTCTCCGGACAAGCGCTACCGGTACGTGCCGGAGCGTGGGCCGGTGGAGGGGGAGGGGGCGGGCGGCGACGACGGCCCGGTAGTATCGGGGCGAACCCTGCTCGCCCTCGCCGGCAGGCGCCTCGGGTGCGGGGGCGACGACCGGGAGCGGGCGGAGGCAAGGCACCTCATGCGGGCCATCCTTGCCCCCCATCTCGGCCCACGCCCGCTCGGCAGCCGGCAGCTCTTCAGCCGGGTCCCGCCCCTTGCCCGGCAAAGCTCGGAGGAATCGGAGTGAACGGTGACACATCGACCAACCGGCGCATTCTCCTCGGCGTCAACGTGGACCACGTCGCGACCCTGCGGCAGGCACGGGGGACGCGTTATCCGGATCCGGTCCAGGCGGCGTTCGTGGCGGAGGCGGCGGGCGCGGACCTCATCACCATCCATCTCCGCGAGGACCGGCGTCACATCCAGGAGCGTGACGCCGAGATCCTCCGGTCCACCCTCGACACCCGGATGAACCTGGAGATGGCGGTGACGGAGGAGATGCTGGAGTTCGCCGAACGGCTGCTCCCCGAGGACGTCTGCCTGGTTCCGGAGCGCCGCGAGGAGCTCACCACCGAAGGCGGGCTCGACGTCGCCGGCCAACCCGCCCGGATCCGGGATGCTTGCGCTCGGCTCGCCGCCGCGGGAGTCCGCACCTCGCTCTTCATCGACCCCGATCCGGTGCAGATCGATGCGGTGGCCGAAGCGGGCGCGCCGGTCATCGAGATCCACACCGGGCGATTCGCGGAGGAGCGGGGGCGGGCCCGCGACGAGGAGCTGGCCCGCATCCGGACCGCCGCGGACCGGGGCGCGGGGCACGGGCTCGTCGTCAACGCCGGGCATGGACTGGGCTACCACAACGTCTCCGACATTGCCCGGATCGAGCCGATCCGGGAGCTCAACATCGGGCACGCGATCATTGCGCGGGCGGTGTTTTCTGGCCTCGACCGCGCCGTGCGCGACATGCGCAGCCTGATGGACGCGGCCCGCGCCTCGCTCCGGTGACCGCCGCCGTTCGGGGGAAGGTCCGCTAGCCGGAGGCCGTCTCGACCTTCGTGTCCGGGGGATGCGCCGGGGAGGTCCCGGGGGAGGAGACGGGCGCTTTCGAACCGTCTCCTCCGGCCGAGGCCGCCTCGGAAGCGGGCCGGCGGTAGCGACGGCCTCCCCGGCGGCCACGGCGGGTTCGGGTGCGTCGCCCGGTTCCGCCCTCGTCCGGCGATGCCGGCGAATCCGGGGTCGCTTCGGCGGCCGGCGCCGGCGGCGGGGGCGGGGGCGGAGGGGGAGAAGGAGAGGGCGCCTCGCTTCCATCGGCCGCGGCGGCGGGGGTCTCGGAGCGGGGAGCGCCGTCCGGAGAGGGGCGTCGGCGGCCGGCGCCCGCCGGCTCTGCACGCGGTCCGCTTCCGGACTCGGCTCCGGACGCGGGCCCGGTTCCGGACCGGGACCCCGTTCCGGGTCCGGATTCGGATACAGGCCCGGATCTGGACCCCGATCCGGCTCTCGTTCTGGACTCGGCTCCGGACCGCCCGCCCGGCGCGGGACGGGCCGGCCGTTCGGACCCCGCGGCCCGTTTCGATTCGCCGGAGTCGCCCCCGGCCCGGCGGTTCGAGCGCGTGCGCCGCCGCGACTCCTCGGAGCGCCGGGCGTTCTCGCTCCGCGCGGCCGGTTCGCGCCTCGCCCCCGCCGCTTTCCGGCGCCCCCGGCGTCCGGGCTCGCGCGGCGCCGCCCGGCCCTCGGCACGCTCGTCGTTTGCGGCCGCTTCCGTCTCGCGCGGCTTTCCGCGAATCGATTCGATGAACCGTCGCACGAAGCCCGTCTTTCGCTCGTCCTCAGCCGGCTCGGGGGTGGGGGCGGAGGCAGGAGGAGGAAGGTGCCGGACGGCTGGCTCGGCCGCCGGAGCCGGGCGCCGCTTCGCGGTGTCCGGAACGACGGGCGCGGGCGGGGTCGCGAGGTCGTAGCTCGTCCGGTGGTGCGAGGCGTGGCCCCGGTCATCGGTCCGCACCCGCTCGATCGAGTAGTCGGGAGACTCCTTGCCCGGATCGGGAACGACCAGCAGCTCCACGCCGCTCTTCTGCTCGATGTCCCGAAGCGCGGCCCGTTTCTCGTTGAGGAGGTAGGTCGCCACCTCCACCGGGAGCGCCGCGACGACCCTTCCGGTGTGCTCCTTCATCGCCTCGCCGGCGAGCAGCCGGAGCACCGACACCGCGAGCGATTCGGTGTTGCGAATGTTGCCGCGGCCGTTGCAGCGCGGACAGAGCCGGTGGCTGGACTCGCCGAGGGAGGGCCGCAGCCGTTGGCGCGACATCTCGAGCAGCCCGAAGCGCGAGATCTTTCCGAGCTGAATCCGGGCCCGGTCCATCTGCAGGGCATCGCGCAGGCGCTGCTCCACCTCACGCTGGTTGCGGACCGGGGTCATGTCGATGAAGTCGATCACGATGAGTCCGCCGATGTCGCGGAGCCGGAGCTGGCGGGCGATCTCGTCGGCCGCCTCCAGGTTGGTCTGGAACGCGGTCTGCTCGATGTCCGAGCCGCGGGTGGCCCGTGCGGAGTTGATGTCGACGGACACCAGCGCTTCGGTATGGTCGATGACGATGGAGCCGCCGGAAGGTAGGCGCACGCTGTGGTCGAAGGCTCCTTCGATTCGGCTCTCGATCTGGTACCGGCTGAACAGCGGCACCCGGTCCTGGTAGAGCTTCAGGCGGCTCACGCTGCCCGGCATGACCAGGCTCATGAACTCGCGCGCCTGCTCGTACACCTCCGGGGTATCGACGAGGATCTCCTGGGTGTCCTTGCGGAAGTTGTCCCGCAGGGCGCGGATGACGATGTTGCTCTCCTGGTAGATGAGGAAGGGGGCGGGGCGCTCCTTGGCCGCGCGCCGGATCGCTTCCCACACCTGGAGGAGATAGTCGACATCCCCCTGAAGCTCTTCGGTGGTGCGGCCGACCCCGGCCGTGCGCACGATGAGGCCGATTCCGTCCGGGATGTCGAGTCCTCCCAGGGCTTCGCGAAGCTCCGCCCGCTCGTCGCCTTCCACCCGGCGCGAGATCCCGCCCGCTCCCGGGTTGTTCGCCATGAGGACGAGGTAGCGGCCCGCGAGGCTGATGAAGGTGGTGAGCGCCGCGCCCTTGTTGCCGCGCTCCTCCTTCTCGATCTGGACGATGACCTCCTGGCCCGGGGAGACCGCCTCCTGCACCGCGAGGCGGCGGTCCTCTCCGTCTCCCTGGTCGCGGAGAAACTCGCGGGCGATCTCCTTGAACGGGAGGAATCCGTGGCGATCCGCCCCGTAGTCCACGAAGGCGGCGTCGAGACTGGGCTCGATGCGGACGACCCGGCCCTTGTAGATGTTGGACTTCTTCTGGACCCGAGACGGCGTCTCGATGTCCACGTCGAGGAGGTTCTGCCCGTCGACGAGCGCAACACGAAGCTCTTCCGGCTGCTTCGCGTTGATCAACATTCGTTTCATGAGAAAGCCTTCACTCAATGCCGTCGGTCGTCGGAGCATTGAACGAGAGGCGTGCGCGAAACGACGCACGAAGCGACGCGTGCGTCCCCGTCGCCGGACGCATCGCGCTTCCCCGCCGTCCGGGTCTACCGGGCGGCGGCGTTGCGATCGACCCTCGCCGGTCTCGGGATGGCGGCGCGCCTCATCCGCATGCGGGGTCGTGGCGCGGCCCGGCCATCAGGAGCCGGTTCGCCGGACTCGGGATCGACCCGGAACCTGCCTCCACCGGGGAAACCGCTTCCCCTTGGCGAGCGGCGGGAGCCTCGGGCTCTGGACTGTCCGGCCGGCCCGCATGGCCTGACCGGTGAGATGATCGATCCTCGATTCGGCAGTGATTTCACCGGGCGCCGATTCGCTACGGCAGCCTCTCCAACGCACCGCCGGCTGCTCCGATCGGGGGCCGGCGATGTGAGATAGTATCGCGGCAGATCCGCGGCACCGGGATGATGCACCCCGGTGGTGCACGGAATATAGCAGCCTTGGCCGGGTCCCGCAATTCCAATCAGTTACCGTCTTCACCGTCCGTACCGGCGGCGGCCCCCGAGCGAAGCCCGGCCCGGTACGTGACGGTTGACGGCGAGAACGACGGCCGCCGGATCGACAACTTCCTGCATTCGGAGCTGCCTGATCTCCCCCGTGACCGGCTGCATCGGCTCCTTCGGCGGGGCGAGGTGCGGGTGAACGGCGCGCGGGCGCGGCCGGGGCGCCGCCTTCGGTCCGGAGAAGCGGTCCGGATCCCCCCCGTCGTCTCCTTTCGGGAGCCGAAGACGGGCGGAAGGCCGCCGCCGGCACAGGTCCGGCGGATCGAGGGCGCAATCGTGTTCGAGGACGATCGGCTGCTCGTGCTCAACAAGCCCTCCGGCGTCGCCGTGCACGGCGGGAGCGGGATCTCGTACGGGGTGATCGAGCTGCTGCGAGCCGCCCGCCCGGATTCCCGGTATCTCGAGCTCGCGCACCGGCTCGACCGGGAGACCTCGGGGTGCCTCGTCGTCGCCAAGCGCCGCAGCGCCCTGCGGGTAGTGCATGAAGGATTGCGCCGCCGCTCCCTCGACAAGCGGTATGTCGCGCTCCTCGGCGGGAGCCTCCGGGGCGGCGGGCGTCGCCGGGTCGACCTTCCTCTCGATCGCGATCACCGGTCCGGAGGCGAGCGGGTGGTGCGGGTCTCCGAAGCGGGGCGTGCATCGGTGACCGAGCTCGCGACGATCGCGGCGGGCGACGGGGTGACGCTCGCGGAGGTCTTCCCCCGCACCGGCCGCACCCATCAGATCCGTGTGCATTGCGCGGCGCTCGGCCATCCGGTGGCGGGCGACCCGAAGTACGGCGAACGGGCCCTCAACCGGCGGCTCCGGTCCGCGGGCCTGAGGAGGCTCTTCCTGCACGCGGCGAGCATCCGGATTGCCGGGGCGGAGCTCGCCGGAGTGACCGTGCGGGCGGCCCTCGACCCGGATCTCGTCGCCATCGCCATGCGAGCGGGGATCCCCGAGGATGCCCTCGTCCGGTACCGCCGCTCGGGCCCGGACTCGGGCTCGGGCTCGAAGTGAGCGGCCGGCCGCCGGGGCGCGCCGCGCGACGGTCCCGGGCGCGCTACCCGAGCGGGTTCACCCCCTCGTTGCGGAGCATCCGGGAGAGCGCGATGAGGGGCAGGCCCTCGAGGGCGGTGGGGTCGTCTCCCCGGATGTATTCGACGAGGGCGATTCCGAGTCCCTCGCACTTGAAGCCCCCCGCGCAGTCGAGGGCGTGCTCGCGCTCCACGTAGGCCTCGATCTCGGCGGCCGCGAGGGGCCGGAACTTCACGGTGGTGTCGACTACTTCCGACTGCACCCGGCCGCTCGCCGCGTCGAGGAGGCACAGCGCGGTCCGGAACGACACCCGCTGCCCGGAGAGCAGGGTCAACTGCTCGAGGTGGCGGGGACGGTCGAGTGGCTTTCCGAGGTCGCGCCCTCCCACCTCCGCAACCTGGTCGCACCCGATGACGAGGCTTGCCGGAGCGCCCCCGGCCACCGCGCGGGCCTTCTCCAGGGCGAGCCGTCGCGCGGAGGCGGCCGGCAGCTCGCCTTCACGGCGCCGTTCCGGAATTCCGGGGACGATCACCTCGAACGCAAGTCCGAGCCGGTGGAGGAGGGCGCGCCGGTAGGGCGATCCGGAGCCGAGCACGAGGGGCCGCTCGCGTGTCATGACCTCCGGCTCTCGGGTCCGGTGAAGGCGGGACGCAGGTAACGCGGTGCCGGCACGCGCTGCGGTCAGCGAATGTCGTGCTCGACCATCCAGTGATGGACTTCCTGCGCGGTCTGGATGTATTCCCGCGAGGGCTGCTTGTCGATCTCCTGTCCCGGCCGGTACGCGCGCGCCACCCGGTCGCGAAGCCGCTTCGGGAGCGCTGCCCAGTGCTCGGTGCAGGCCCAGTAGTGCGGCGGGATCTGGCGTTCGCAGCCGGGCCAGTGGCATGTGCTGGCCTCCGGGTGGTGGTCGTTTCCGCCGTTCGGGCTCGGGCCCTTCCTTCGTCTCGCCATCGCCTCCGCGATCTCCTCAGCTTGCTTTCGTCGAACGGGTGTCCGGCCCCGTGACCGCAATCTTCGGCCCGACCGGGGTCCTGCCGCAAGGTGGCGCGCCCCTCGACATGCGCTTTGACATGATCGGGGCCCCAAAATAGAATCCGCGCGCCATGTTTGGCCCGCTGCCCGAGTTCGTGGACGCGTTCCGGCTCGCCGGCCAGCAAATCCGCATGAACGGCGTCGTTCCCGTGGCCGCGATGACGAGGATTGCCGCCCTCGTGCGTGACGATTCGGGCATGGCGGAGGTGGCGCTGCGCTTCCGGATGTCGGCCTCCGGAGTGCCGAGGGCGGACGGGCGGGTTCGAATGACCGCCCGCCTGACGTGCCAGCGCTGCCTGGGTCCACTCGATCTCGAGCTGGCCCCCGAGCTCAGGGTCGCATTCACGGACGGCGACGAGGCGGCGGGCAGAGCGGAGCTTGCGGCGGGCTACGAGCCGATGGAGTGCGACGGACGGATCGGATTGACCGCCATCGTCGAGGACGAAATACTGCTTGCCCTGCCCGACTTCCCCATGCATCAGACCGGACCGTGCACCGTCGCGGGGGCGGCCGATACCCCGGACCCGGAAGAGTCGCCGTTCTCCGGTCTGCGCGCCCGGCTTCAACAATCTCGCACCTGAGGATTCCGATTCATGGCCGTTCAGCAAAATCGCAAGACGCGCTCGAAGCGCGGGATGCGGCGCGCCCACGATGCGCTGCGGTCTCCGAGTCTTTCCATCGAGCCGGAGACCGGCGAGACGCACCGGCGCCACCACATCAGCCCCGACGGCTACTACCGAGGCCGAAAGGTGATTGCCGGCAAGGACGAATAGGTCGCGCACGAAGCGTCCCGGATGCAGCCGATCACCATCGCGCTCGACGCGATGGGCGGTGATCACGGCCCGTCCGTCGTCGTTCCCGCCGCCCTCACCGCCGTCGAGCGGATCGACCGCCTCAAGGCCGTCCTCGTCGGGGACTCGGCGCGCATCACCGCCGCGCTCGGGGGCCGGAAGCGGCCGGAGCGGGTGCGCGTCCACCACGCCGCCGAGCAGGTCGGGATGGACGAGCCTCCGGCCCAGGCGCTACGGACGAAACGGGACTCCTCCATGCGGGTTGCCCTTGATCTCGTGGCCGGCGGTGGGGCCGACGCGTGCGTGAGCGCGGGGAACACGGGGGCCCTGCTCGCCATCTCGCGGTTCGTGCTGAAGACCCTGCCGGGCATAGACCGCCCCGCGATCATCTCCGCCCTGCCGTCGCGCGGTGGGCATACCCACGTGCTGGACCTCGGTGCGAACGTGGATCCGACCCCGGAGCACCTCTTCCAGTTCGCGGTCATGGGGTCGACCCTGGTGAGCGCGATCCACCATAACCGGGAGCCCCGGATCGGCCTCCTCAACGTGGGAGAAGAAGAGATCAAGGGCCATGAGCGGGTTCGCGAGGCGGCCCAGCTCATCGCCCGAAGCGACCTCAACTACATCGGGTACGTGGAGGGGGACGGAATCTTCAGCGGCGAGGCGGACGTCGTGGTTTGCGACGGGTTCGCGGGCAACATCGCCCTCAAGTCGAGCGAGGGGGCGGCCCGGATGATCGGCGCGATGATCCGCGGGGAGTTCCGACGCACGGGATTCAACCGTATTGCGGGCGTTCTCGCGCGCCCGGTCCTTCGCTCGGTCGCCCGCCGCATGGACCCTCGCACCTACAATGGCGCGGTCTTCGTCGGGCTCAAGGGGACGGTCGTCAAGAGCCACGGACGGGCGGACGCGCACTCGTTCGCGAATGCCATCCGGGAGGCGGTCGTCGAGGTCGAGAACAACGTTCCGGCCCGCATCGCCGCGCACCTCGACGGCCTTCTTTCGCTGGGACAGAGCGCATGACCTTCGCCCGCATCGCCGGCACCGGCAGCTACCTTCCCGAGCGGGTGCTCACCAACGACGAACTTGCGAAGAGCGTCGATACCACGGACGCGTGGATCCGGGAACGGACCGGCATCCGGGAACGGCGCATCGCCGCCCCCGGGGAGACGACCTGCGACCTCGCGGAACGGGCGGCGCGGCGGGCCCTCGAGGCGGCGGGCCTCGAAGGGGCCGATCTCGACCTCATCGTGGTCGGGACCACCACCCCGGATCGGGTCTACCCGTCCACCGCGTGCCGGCTGCAGGCTCGCCTCGGGGCCGAGGGAGGCCCCGCGTTCGACGTGCAGGCGGTATGCACCGGTTTCATCTACGCGCTCGGAGTCGCGGAGAAGTTCGTGCGTACCGGCAGCGCGGCCCGCGCGCTCGTGGTCGGCGCGGACGTGCATTCGCGCCTCCTCGACTGGAGCGACCGCGGTACCTGCATCCTGTTCGGGGACGGTGCAGGAGCGATCGTGCTCGAGAGCGCGCCGGAGCCGGGGGTGATGACGACCCATCTCCACGCGGACGGGACGGGTGAGCGGCTCCTCTACGTGGAGGGGAGCGTCGAGGACGGCTACGACAACCCCACCCAGAGCGCGGCCCGAACCCGGATGCAGGGCAACGAGGTGTTCAAGCGGGCGGTGAAGGCGCTCGGGGGGATCGTGGACCAGACCCTCGAGGCGAACGGCCTCGCGCGCGGGGACCTCGACTGGCTCGTTCCTCACCAGGCCAACTACCGGATCATCGAGGCGACCGCCCGCCGGTTGCGGATGCCGATGGAGCGCGTGGTGGTCACCGTGGACCGCCACGGCAACACCTCGGCCGGATCGGTGCCGCTGGCCCTCGACGAAGCGGTTCGCGACGGGCGGATCGACCGCGGCGATCTGCTCCTCCTCGAGGCTTTCGGCGGCGGGTTCACCTGGGGCTCGGCCCTGGTCCGGTTCTGAACCGCTCCAATGGACTCGATGGGCTCGCGTTGATGGGCTTCGCGGCGGTCTTCCCCGGCCAGGGGTCCCAGTCGGTGGGGATGCTCGCCGAGCTCGCGGATGCCTTCCCGAGGGTGGAGTCGACCTTCGCGGAGGCGTCGGAGGCTCTCGGCTACGACCTCTGGCGGGTCTGCCGGGAAGGCCCCGAGGAGAAGCTGAACTCGACCGAGTGCACCCAGCCGGCGATGCTCGCCGCGGGGGTCGCGGTCTGGAGGGTCTGGCGGGAGCAGGGCGGGGCGGTGCCGGAGATCATGGCAGGGCACAGCCTTGGAGAGTACTCGGCCCTGGTGTGCGCGGACGGCGTCGCCTTCCCCGACGCGGTCGCCCTCGTCGCGGCGCGCGGCCGGTACATGCAGGAGGCGGTGCCGAGCGGGCAGGGGGCGGTGGCGGCGGTGATCGGGCTCGGCGACGACGAGGTCGAGGCGGCATGTCGCGCCGCCGCCCGGGGCGAGGTGGTATGCCCGGTGAACTTCAACGCCCCGGGGCAGGTGGTGCTCGCCGGTCACACGGGCGCGGTGACGCGCGCCCTCGACGTCGCGCGGGAGGCCGGCGCTCGTCGGGCGATCCTGCTTCCGCTCAGCGTCCCCGTCCATTCTCCACTCATGGAGCCGGCCGCCGAACGGTTCCGGTCGCGTCTCGAAGAGGTCGCGTTCTCGACCCCGGCGGTCCCGGTGGTGGCGAACATCGGGGTCGAGCCGCACCGCGATCCGGACTCGATGCGCGACCGCCTCGTCCGCCAGCTCCACTCCCCGGTGCCCTGGACCGCGACCGTCCTCCGTATCGCCGGCGCGGGTGTCGAGGCGGTCCTCGAGCCGGGTCCCGGCCGGGTGCTGGCCGGGCTCAACCGCCGCATCGACCGCGGCATGAAGGCGCACGCGGTGTTCGATCCCGCATCGCTCGGCGCCGCCCTCGAGGCGCTCGGGCATGGCTGAGCCGGTCGTCCTCGTGACCGGCGCGAGCCGCGGGATTGGCCGCGCGGTCGCGCGCTCGTTCGCGGTTCGAGGGCACCGGGTGATCGGGACCGCGACGAGCGCGGCCGGGGCGGACGCGATCCGCGAGGCGCTCGCGGACAGCCCGGCGCCGGCGGCCGGCGTCGTGCTCGACGTGGGCGATCAGGGCTCGGTCGACGCGCTCTTCGCGAGTCTCGCGGCCGAGGGCGACCTGCCGGGCGTTCTCGTCAACAACGCAGGGCTGACCCGGGATAGCCTCCTCGCGCGGATGAAACCGGAAACGTGGGATGAGGTCATATCCGTAAACCTCGGGGGAATATATCGAATGTGTCGGGCGGCCCTGCGGCCGATGATGCGCGCGCGGGCGGGGAGGATCATCAACCTCACCTCCGTGATCGGCGTCGTCGGCAACCCGGGGCAGACGAACTACGCGGCCGCGAAAGCGGGGATCGTGGGCTTCTCCAAGGCGCTCGCGCGCGAGGTGGCCTCGCGCGGGATCACCGTCAACACCGTGGCCCCCGGGTTCATCGACACCGACATGACGCGGGACCTGCCGGAGGAGCAGCGTACGCGGCTTCGCTCGGAGATCCCGCTCGGGCGGCTCGGCAGCCCGGAGGACGTCGCCTCGGTGATCGCGTTCCTCGCGTCGCCGGAGGCCGGTTACATCACCGGGGAGACGATTCACGTAAACGGCGGGATGTACATGCCGTAGGCCGAGCGCGGGGGAGGATCCGCCGTGCCGGCGGGGCGCGGATTCCCCGGGTTCCCGCCCGCCGGGGCGGGCGTTCGGACCGGTGGCGATCTCTACATCCGGCCCTGGATTCCACTAAACTACGCGGCGGTTCGGTTCACGGCCGTATCGCGCGTCAATCAGGAGGTTCGGTCAGAATGAGCAACGTCGAGGAACGGGTCAGGCAGATCATCGTTGAGCAGCTCGGGGTCAAGGAAGACGAGATCAGCATCGACTCGTCGTTCGTCGACGACCTCGGCGCCGATTCGCTCGATACGGTCGAGCTCGTGATGGCTCTGGAGGAGGAGTTCAGTTGCGAGATCCCGGATGAGGATGCCGAGAAGATCACGACCGTCAAGGAGGCGGTCGAGTATCTGAACGCGAACGCCGAGTAGCCCGGCCGAGGCGAGCCTGCCTGCATGACGCGAAGACGGGTTGTCGTGACCGGCCTCGGCGCGGTTACGCCGGCCGGCAACGACGTCGCCGAGACCTGGTCCAACATCGTCGCCGGCCGGAGCGGGATCCGGGCGATCGACGCGTTCGACGTGTCCGAGTACGCGAGCCGGATCGGCGGTGCGATACGGGATCTCGACCTCTCGCCCTATCTCACCCCGCGGGACGCCCGCCGGATGGATCCCTTCATCCACTACGGGCTCGTCGCCGGCACCCA
>JAJECB010000133.1 GCA_022822245.1 Gammaproteobacteria bacterium | reverse complement strand
CTTGCGGATGGCCGCGAAGCAGTCGCCGTCCGAGTCGCTCACCCGCTCGGTGGCGCGTGGAGTGAAGGGGGAGAAGAGAAGGTCGGGGCGCGAGTCGAGCACGAGCTCGCTCGTGTCCGCGAGGCCGAGCAGGCGCTGGCTGACGACGAGGTCCTGCGAGCCGACCCCGACCTTGTCCATCAGGAAGGACTTGAGGTCCGCGGAGATGTCCCGGTCGAGGCTGAGCCGGATGACCGCTCCCCGCCGCCTCTCGCGGAGCAGGCGCTCGAACTCGCGCACGAGGTCTTCGGCTTCTTCCTCGATCTCCACGTCGCTGTCCCGCAGCACGCGGCACACGCTCGCGTCCTCGATCCGGAAGCCCGGGAAGAGCCGGCCCACGAAGGCCCGGATGACCTGCTCGACGGGGATGAAGCGGTCCGTCCCGTTCCCGATCTGGACGAACCTCGGGACCCCCTGGGGGATCGGGACGAGCCCGAACATCGGCTCCTCCCCGTCGCGGGCGCACCGCACCACGAGGCTGAAGCCGAGGTTGGGGATGAACGGGAACGGATGCGCGGGGTCGCTCGCGATGGGGGAGAGGACCGGAAAGATCTCGCTCATGAAGTGTTCTTCGAGGCCCGCCCGGTCCGCGTCGTCGAGCTCCGACTCGTCGAGGACGAAGATGCCCTGCTCGCGCATCTCGGCCACCAGCGCCTCCCAGCAGGCCTGCTGGTTGTCCATCAGCGCCCGGGACCGGACCGCGATCGCCGCGAGCTGCTCGGCCGGGGTCATCCCGTCCTGGCTCCGGGCGGTGATGCCGGCCTCCACCTGACCGTTCAGCCCGGCGACCCGCACCATGTAGAACTCGTTGAGGTTGGTCGCGGAGATGGCGAGGAACCGCACCCGCTCGAGCAGGGGCACCTCCGGATTCGAGGCCTCCTCGAGCACGCGCTCGTTGAACGCGAGCCAGGAAAGCTCCCGGTTGATGAAGCGCTCGGGCGAGTCCGGTCCGATTGCGGGGCCGGCGGTGGAGGCGGCGTCGGACTCGGCGTCGGGCGCGGCGGTGGAGCCGGCGTCGGGAGCGGTGGCGGCAGGGGATGCGATCACGATTCGGTCACGGTGGAAGCTGCTCCGGCGGCGGCGAGCCGGGGAGCGCAAATTTCGAACCTGCGCGAAGTCTATTACGAGTTGGCGAAAAACTCGCCCCTCGCCCGGACCGGCCGTCGCCGACGTCCGGCCGCCGCCTCCCGGGGGAGACGCGGGCAAGGACGCGGGTAAGATAGCCGCCCCACCGGTGGTTCGGGAGACGAAGCGTGCGTTGCGAGGTCATTGCGGTCGGCACCGAGCTTCTGCTCGGCCAGATCGTGGACACCAACTCGGCGTGGATGGGCGAACATCTCGCCCTCGCCGGGATCGACAGCCACTTCCAGACCAAGGTCGGGGACAATCGCGAGCGCATGGTGAGCGCGCTTCGTCTCGCCCTCGATCGGGCCGACGCGGTCATCATGTGCGGCGGGCTCGGCCCCACCCAGGACGACATCACCCGCGACGCGATCGCCGAGGTGATGGGGGTCGACCTCGTCCGCGACGACGCGGTGGCCGACCACCTTCGCGCCTACTTCAAGGCGCGGGGCCGCGAGATGCCGCTCAGCAACCTCCGGCAGGCGGACGTCCCGGCCGGCGCGAGCCGGATCCCCGAGATGCCGGGCACCGCGCCCGGGCTCGTCTGCCCCCACGGCGAGAAGGTCGTCTACGCCGTGCCGGGGGTCCCCTACGAGATGCGCATCATGCTGGAGGGGACGGTCATCCCGGATCTCAAGCGCCGGGCCGGCGTCTCCTCCGTCATTCGCAGCCGCACCCTTCGTACCTGGGGCACGTCGGAGGCGCGCTTGGGGGAGCTCTGCGCGGATCGCCTCGACACGCTAGAGCGCAACGGCCGGGCCACCATCGCCTTCCTCGCGAGCGGCATCGAAGGGCTCAAGGTGCGGGTGACCGCCAAGGCGGAGAACGAGGAGGCGGTCGCGCGGGTGCTCGACGAGGAGGAGGCGGAGCTTCGCGGGATCCTGGGGGACCTCGTGTTCGGGGTGGACGACGAGTCGATGGAGAAGGTCGTCCTCGCCCTGCTCGAGGCGCGCGGTCTCACCCTCGCCGTCGCGGAGTCGGTGACCGGGGGGATGGTCGCGATGCGTCTCACCGCGATCCCCGGGGCGAGCGCGGTCTTCCGCGGCGGGGTGGTCGCCTACGCGAGCGAGGTGAAGCACGGCGTCATCGACGTCCCGCGGGGTCCGGTGGTCTCCCTCGACGCGGCGCGGGCCATGGCCGCCGGGGCCGCACGGCGGCTCGGGGCGGACATCGGGCTCGCGACCACCGGGGTAGCGGGTCCCGACCGCCAGGAGGGGCATGCGCCGGGAACCGTCTTTCTCGGCCTGCATCGCGACGGCGAAAGCGAGGCCCACGAGGTGCGCCTCCCCGGCGACCGCGAGCGGATCCGGCAGTACGCGGTCATCGCTCTTCTGAACCTCCTGCGGCTCCGGCTCGTCGGCTCGAGCCTCCCGGTCGTGCCGCGGAACTGAGCGGGTCCGCCCCCGGCCGACGCGCGATGGAGCCGGAACACGACACGGACGCGGCCCCCACCGCCGCCGCCGCCGCGGCCCC
>JAJECB010000125.1 GCA_022822245.1 Gammaproteobacteria bacterium | reverse complement strand
GGGACGCGAGCGGGTGGCCGAGGTCGTCCACAAGGTGGGCCTGCACGAGGATCACCTGGACCGCTACCCCCACGAGTTCTCGGGCGGGCAGCGGCAGCGGATCGGGATCGCCCGCGCGATGGCGCTTCGGCCCCGGGTGCTCGTCCTCGACGAACCGGTATCCGCGCTCGACGTGTCCATCCAGGCGCAGATCATCAACTTGCTGCGCGAGCTCCAGCAAGAGTCCGGCATGGGCTTCCTGTTCATCGCCCACGACCTCGCCGTGGTGCGCCACGTGAGCGACCGGGTGGCGGTGATGTACCTCGGGCGCATCGTGGAGATCGGCCCGCGGGACGCCATCTATCGAGCGCCGGCCCATCCCTACACCCTGTCCCTCCTCTCCGCCGTCCCGGTTCCGGAAGCCTCCGCGGCTCGGGTTCGCAACCGCGTCGTGCTCCACGGGGAGATCGGGTCGGCAACCCGGCTCCCGGAGGGGTGCCGGTTCCACCCGCGCTGTTACCTCGCGCGGCTCAGGGCCCGTGAAGGCGGGGTGCCGACAGTCGAGCACGAAGGAGACCGCCTCCCGGAGGTCTGCGTGCGCCGGGACCCCGAACCGGTCGAGCTTGCGCCCGGCCACGAGGCGGCGTGCCACTTCCCGGAAGGGGTCGGCGGACGGTCCGAGGTGGCGGAGCGGGCCATGGACTTCGCATCCCGCGGCTGACGGGAGCCTCGCCGCCCCACGTCCGGCGATCTCGTACCGCCGCCAGCCGTGTGTCTGCGCCGCCTTCGCACTTGAGTCTGCCTACTGATTCGAGCTATGGTCTGACCTGGTTTGACTAGGAACATCCGACGTGGAATCCGTCGTGACGCTCAGCGACGCCAAGGCCCGGTTCTCCGAGATCGTCGAGAAGGCGGTCAACGGCGACGAGTTCATCGTCACTCGCATGGGCAAACCCGTGGTGCGGATCAGCCGGTTCGTCACGGCCGGCGAACAGCGCAAGCTCGGCGATTTCGCCGGGCAGATTCGGATCAGCGAGGACTTCGACGAGTGGCCGCCCGATCTTCAGGAAGCGCTCGGGATGATCGAGCCCCAGTGAGGTACCTGCTCGACACGCATGCGCTGCTCTGGGCGCGAGCGGCGCCGGAGCGGCTTTCGCGGGAGGCGCTCGCCGTACTGCAATCGACCGAGAACGCCTTGTACGTCAGCATGGCGTCGCTGTGGGAATGCGCGATCAAGTCCTCGATCGGAAAGCTCGACGTTCCGGCCGGCTTCTACCGAATCGTCTCCAACGACTACGAGGTGCTCGGCATCGACCTCTCCCATGTGGAAGCGTGCGCGGATCTGCCCATGCACCACCGTGATCCCTTCGACCGCCTGCTGGTCGCGCAGGCGCAACTGGGAGGGTTCGTGCTCGTCACCCGGGATCCGGACATCGCGAAGTACGATGTCCCTGTCGTTACGGCCTGAGCCGATGGGGGGCGAGGTCTCGTTGCCTCCGTTGATGCGCGGCGGTTGGCGCGGGCGCCGTCCGAAACGGAACGCTTCGGGTATCGGGCCGGCACACCCTCTGCCGGTTGACAAGCCTTCTCCGGTGTATGCAGATTGAACGACGGTTCCCGATGGAACGGTGATCCGGGGCCCGGGCCACGCCGGGAAATGGGGCTCCGTCCCTTCCATTTTCCGGGACGTGGCCGCCTCGACCGTGCGGCCGGAATGTGAGCGCGGACCGGCGCCGGGCCGCTCTCGACGAAGAGGGGAGGTTGCCGAAGGTGAGACACGCGCTGGCCCCGCATCTCCTGGTGGCGCTGCTCGGGCTGGGGGTCGCGGGCTTGCCGCCGCCCGCGGCCGCGCAGGGCGAGGCGGAGCGGTCCGTCGACCTCATGGTCCAGGACCTGGTCCTGGACCTGAAGCGCGGGTCGAAGGTCGTCGTCCGGCCCTTCGCCTTCGCCCACACGGGGCTTCCCGACTCGGCCGCGGACCGGATCGAACCCCTGATCCTGGGCGCCCTGCGGGTGAGGATCCAGCGGGACATGGAGGTGACGCTGGTGACCGGCAAGGATGTCGAGGAGGTATTCGGTTCTCTGGAGGAATCGGCCTTCGGCGGGGACCCGAAACGGCTGCTGAGATCGGTGCTGCGCTCGATCCGAGCCGATTCGGTGGTCGCCTGCGAGCCCTTTGACGTGGGCGCGGGCCGCTCCCATTTCGACATTCGTTGTCGCGTCTCCTACGCCCGGCTCGTCTGCCCGGGGGGCGGGGAGGTCGATTCCTGCCCGGAGGTGGCGGTGGAGGACATCGTCAACCAGGGCGAAGGCACGGCGCGGATCCCCTACCGGAGCGGGCACGAGTATCTCGACCATGTGTTCTCCGACCTCGCCCTGAGGCTCGCGAGGGACGCCGAGCTCGGCGGTCGGGAACCCCTGGAGGTCGTCCGCAAGTCCGACGATTCGAACCGCAATGCGCATTTCGAGACCTTCGTCTCGTCGTTCCTGCATGAGAAGGTCACGCGGGCGGGCCGGGAGCGGCTCGGCCTGCGGGCCATCGGTGATGACGGCGGGCGGCGGCTGAGTCTGGTCTGGTCCGCCTTTCCCTTCGACGATTCGTACTGGCTGGCCGTCACCCTGCGCGAGGAGGGGGCGGGCGCTCCGATCGTTCTGAACGCCCGGGTCGCGGTGGCGGCCATTCCGGAGAGCATGCGGCTCTCCGACACGGGGATCGCAGATGTTGGCCGCCCCGAGACGGAAACGGATACCGGAGACCGCGAGCGCCCTTCAACCTCGCCGGTCGGCGGGAGAGCGATCCTTGTGGTGGAGACCGAGCCGCCGGGCGCGTCGGTCATCGTCGGCGGTGAGCGCCTCGGCGAGACGCCGCTCGACCGTTCCGACCTTCGTTCCGGTTCGTGGAGCGTGGTGCTCGACCATCCGTGGCACGAGACGGTCCGGCTCGACGGCCAGGTCCTGGAGGACTCGAGGGTCCTGCGGATTGAGCGCCGTCTGGTTCGTGCAAGCGGAGCGGCGACGGTCCTGCTGGAGGAGCGGGTGCCCGGGGCGTGGGCCGAGCACGGGGCGAAGCGCCGGGTGATTCCGGACACCCTGGACGGATTGCCGGTCGGACCGGTGGTGCTGACCCTCGGTGCGCCCGGGCACCACGAGATGCGGGTGGAGGTCGAGGTTCCGAAGGAGGGCGTTGCGATGGTGCGCCGTCGCCTCGAGCCGATCCGCCACGGGACGCTCACGGTGACGACGGTTCCGGCGGACGCCCTGGTCATGGTGGAGGGGGCGGGGCCATATCGTCCGGGGATGTCCCTCCCGCATGGGAGCTACCGGTTGCGGGTGAGCCGTGAGGGATACCGGGCGGCGGAGCTCGAGGTGGAGGTCTCGGGGGAATCTTCGCTGCGGGTGGAGCTCGAGCCCGAGCGGTATCCGTTCACGGTTGTCGCGACCCCTTCGGAGGCGGAGGTCCGGTTCGTGGACGCGGCGGAGCGTTATCGCCCGGGGATGGAGCTTCCCCCCGCGCGGTACCGGGTGCGGGTGAGCGCGGAAGGCTGGCGGACGCGGGAGGAGACGGTGGTCCACGGCCGCGCGCCGACGCGTCGCGCGGTGCGGCTGGAGCGACTTCCTCCGCCCGCGGAGGAGGGAGAGGCGGCCTTGGGGCTGACCACCGCCCAGCGCAAGCTGGTACAGCACGGTCTCGCGTCGCTGGGCATCGAGGTGGGGTTGATTGACGGGCTGTTCGGCCCCGGTACGCGCGAAGCGATCCGCTCGTACCAGAGGATGAAGGGCCTGCCCGAGACGGGGCGCCTGACGGCGGAGCTGCGCGACGCGCTGGTTGCGCTCGGGGAGGATCGGCGGTCGGATGACGAGGCGTTTGCGGAAGCGAGGAGGCTGAACACCCCGGCGAGCTACCGGGTGTATCTGGACCGCGGGGGTCGCCACGAGGCGGAGGCCCGTGCTCTGCTGGCCGAGGTCTCGAGGCCGAGGTGGGAAGAGGGGAAGAAGTTCCGCGACTGCGAGGATTGTCCAGAGCTGGTGGTGGTACCGTCGGGGAGCTACGAGATGGGCTCGCCGTCGTGGGAGGAGGGCCGGTACGACACCGAGGGTCCGGTGCATCGGGTTGTGATATCGGAGCCGTTTGCGGTGGGGGTATACGAGGTGACGTTCCGGGAGTGGGACGCGTGCCGGGGTGCCGGCGGTTGCTCGCACAGCCCTGACGACCCGGGTTGGGGTCGTGGGGACCATCCGGTGATTGATGTGAGCTGGGAGGATGCGAAGGCATACGTTCGCTGGCTGTCGGTTGAGACGGGTGCGGAGTACCGATTGTTGAGCGAGTCGGAGTGGGAGTATGCGGCGCGGGGTGGGATGGATACGTCGCGTTACTGGGGTCGTAGCGAGTCAGGCCAGTGCAAGCATGCGAACGGTGCGGACCGTTCTGCCAAGGCGGTTTATGACGACTGGTTGGTAGCCGCATGCGACGACGGTCATGTTCATACGTCACCGGCCGGGAGTTTCAGGGCGAACCGCTATGGTCTGTACGATGTATTGGGGAACGTATGGGAGTGGGTAGAGGACTGCTGGCACGACAGTTATCGTGGAGCGCCGTCGGATGGTCGTGCGTGGACGACTGGTGGAGACTGCGCCCGCCGTGTTTTGCGGGGCGGCTCGTGGTACCTCAAACCGTGGAGCCTCCGTTCCGCGAATCGCGGCTGGGACGAGTCCGGTCTCCGGGACATCCTCGTCGGGTTTCGTGTTGCCAGGACGTTGGATTGACTCTAGCGTCTTTGCTTCTTCGCCTCTTTTGCGGGGGTCAGGGGGCGGAGCCCCTTGGCCGAAAATTCGCAGACCTGGGGGCAGCCGTGGCTGGTGAACGCGCT
>JAJECB010000023.1 GCA_022822245.1 Gammaproteobacteria bacterium | reverse complement strand
CGCCCGGGCCCGCTCCCGGAGAACGCCAAGCGACGCGCCGACCCGTTCGATCGAGTCCGCCGCGCACCCGAGGAGCAGGGTCTCGGCGAAGTCGTGCCGGATCTCCGAGGTGAGGAGGCCCCACGCGGAGAAGTTGCCGGGGAACTTCGGGACCAGCACCCGGTCGATGCCGAGCTCGTCCGCGACCGTGGTCGCGTGCATCGGGCCCGCCCCCCCGAAGGCCATCAGCACGCACTCGCGCGGGTCGTAACCGCGCGACATCGAGATCTCCCGGATCGAGGCCACCATCTTCGCGACCGCGATCCGGACGACGCCGGCCGCCATCACGTGCGAGTCGTCGATCCCCGCCCCGCGCGCGAGCGCCTCGATGGCGCTTTCGACCCGGTCCATCGTGGGGGCGATCCGGCCCCCGAGGCGGCGGCGCATCGCGAGCCGGCCGAGCCAGAGGTTCGCGTCGGTGACCGTCACCTCGCGCCCGCCGAGCCCGTAGCAGATGGGCCCCGGGTTCGAGCCCGCGCTCCGCGGCCCCACGTGGATCTGCCCTTCGGGCGAGACCCACGCCACGCTCCCGCCGCCCGCGCCGACCGTGTTCATGTCCACCTGCGGGACCTTGAGCGGCATGCTCCCGATGAGGTTGTCGACCGTCACCCGGAGCTCCCCGTCGTGGACGAGGCACACGTCGGTGCTCGTCCCCCCCATGTCGCAGGTGATGACGCCGCCGAAGCCGGCCGCCTTCGCCGCCCCGACCCCGGCCGTCACCCCGCCCGCGGGCCCCGAGAGCACGGTCTGGACCGGGGTCCGGCGCGCGCGGGCGAGCGGCATGACCCCGCCGCTCGACGCCATGATGTAGAGCCTCGCCTCCTCGTTCCCGCGCCGCAGCGCCCTCTCGAGCACCTCGAGGTAGCGGTCGAGGAGGGGACCGATGAAGGCGTTGAGGACCGTCGTCGTGAGGCGCTCGAACTCGCGGTACTCGGGGACCACCTCGTGCGAGGGCGAGACGAAGACGCCGGGGAGCGCGTCCTCGAGGACCGCCCGCGTCGCCTCCTCGTGCGCCGGGTTGGCGTAGCTGTGGAGGTAGCAGACCGCGACCGCGCCGATCGCCTCCCGGGCGAGGGCAGCGGCGATCTCGCGAAGCGCGGGCTCCGCGAGCGGCTCCAGGACCGCCCCCGCCGAGTCGACTCGCTCCTCGACGTCGAAGCGAAGCGGGCGGGGGACGAGGGGGGCGGGCTTTCGGAACGAGAGGTCGAAGAGGGTGTTCGGGGCCATGCGGCGCGTGCGCCCGATCTCGAGGAGATCGCGGAAGCCCCGGGTCGCGAGCACCGCCGTCCGGGCGCCGCGGCGCTCGAGGATCGCGTTCGTCCCGATGGTGGTGCCGTGCACCACCCGCTCGAGGCCGTCCCCGCCGGCCGCCGCCTCCTCCAGGCACTCGAGCACGGAAGCCGCCTCGTCGCCGCGCCGGGTGAGGGCCTTGGCCGCGGTGATCCGCCGCGTCGCCTCGTCGTAGACGACGACGTCGGTGAACGTCCCGCCGATGTCGATGCCGATGATCCGCATTCCGTCGTCGCGCCTTCGCTTCGTCAGTTCATCCGGGGTCGGCCCGTCCGGGCTCCGCTTGGCCCGAATCGGTCCATCCGGGTTCCGCCCACCCGGGATCGGTTCATCCGGGTTTCGCCCATCCCGCCTCAGTTCATCCGGGCGAGGATCCGGTCGACCGCGTCGAGGGTCGTGTCGACGTCGCGGTCGGTGTGGGCCATCGAGAAGTAGTGCCCACCCCCCGGGCGGACGAAGATCCCGGCGTCGATGAGCCCGTGGTGGAGGCGAAGGAGCCGCGTCCGGTCCGCCTTGAGCGACGAGCGGTAGTCGTGGATCGGCTCCTCGGCGAAGACGAGGTGCCACATCGGCCCCTCGCCGATGACCTGGCCCGCGACCCCCCGGCGCCGCACGATCTCGCGAAGCCCCTCCTTGAGCCGCTCGCAGCGGGCGAAGAAGGGCTCGTAGGTCCCGGGGCGGCGGAGGGCGGCGAGCATCGCGCGCCCCGCCGCGCACGCGACCGGGTTGCCGAACCCGGTGCCGCTGAAGTAGACCGCGTCCGGCTCGCCCGCCCGCCGCGGGTCGCAGAGGGACATGATGTCCTCCCGGCCCGCCACCGCGGCGAGGGGGAGCCCGCCTCCGAGGCTCTTGCCGTAGACCGCGAGGTCCGGGAGCACCCCGAAGCGCTCCTGGGCGCCGCCGAGGGCGTAGCGGAAGCCGGTCACCGTCTCGTCGAAGATGAGGACGAAGCCGAGCTCGTCGGCGAGGGCGCGGAGGCCCTCCAGGAACCCCGGGCGCGGCCCCATGAGGCGCTGCCCGGGCTCCACGATGACCGCCGCCACCTCGCCTTGCGCCTCGCGGAGCACTCGCTCGGTGGTCGCGAGGTCGTTGTAGGGGGCGATGAGGACCATCTCCGCGATGCACCGCGGGATACCGTTGGTCTCGGGTGCGGGCTCGGGGTAGGGCGGCGAGTCGGCCGCGCTGTAGCTCCACATCGCGTAGTCGTGGTTGCCGTGGTAGGCGCCCTCGAACTTGAGGATCTTCTCGCGCCCGGTGAAGGCGCGCGCGAGGCGGAGCGACATGAACGTCGCCTCCGCTCCCCCCGACGCGTAGCGGAGGAGGTCCGCGCAGGGGATGACCTGCTTGAGCTCCGCCGCGTAGCGGACGGCGGGCACGTTGGTGACGCTGATGAAGTGCGACGCCTGGTCGATCTGCTCCTTGACCGCGGCGCGGATCCCATTGTGGTCGTAGCCGAGGAGGAGGGCGCCGCCCCCGCACGTGAAGTCGATGAACTCGCGCCCCGCCGCGTCGAAGAGGTGCGCCTCCCGCCCGTGGGAGAAGACGAGCGCGCGGTCGTCCGGCAGGCGGTGGCGGGCGAGGACGCCGCCGGGGAGGCTCTCCGCCGCCTGCCTCAGAAGCTCGTCCTGGTGCTCCGGGTCAAGGCCGAGGTCGAGCTCGAGTCCGGCGCCGGCGTCGGAGTCGGGCATCGTCGTTCTACTCCTCTCCGGCCGCGCCGCGCGCGAGGGGGCGGATCCGGACCGGCGAGCCCTCGTCGGCGCGGAGGACGCGGTGCGCGCTCCGCCCGAGCCGGACCGAATCGGCGTCCGCCGGTGCGTCCGGCCCGGTGGCCGCTCCATCCGCCGCCAGCCCCTCCACCCAGGCCCGGAGGCACGCCCCCGCCGGGGAGAGGATCTCGACGAGGTCCCCGGCCCCGAGCGGCGCGAGCCGCGCCATCGCCGCCGCCGAGAGACGGCAGCGCCGGAGCCCGGCGCTCCCGTCCGGCTCGTCCTCGTAGCGCACCCGGAATTCCTGGCGCCCGCGTCCGCCGCGAAGGGTCTCCCGCGCGGTGGCCGTCGCCTCCGTGTCGACCACCGCCTCCTCGGGATCCACGACCACCACCCCGAAATCCCGCCGCGCCGCCTCCGGCGTGAGGTAACCGTCCCGCACGTCGGCGAGGACCTCGCCCGGGTCGCGGTCGAGGGGATCCCCCCACCCGCCGCCGCCCGAAGAGCGAAGGCTCACCACGTCGCCCCGCCGCAAGCGGAAGCCCGCGACCTTGCCGGGGGTCTCGGACGGCGCGAGCTCCCGGCCGTCCCGGATCACCCGGAACTCGTTTGGCGCCCCGGAGCGCCCGCCCATGACCCCGAACGGCGGGACCACGTTCTTGTCCGAGGCGATCGAGAGGAGCCCGGTCTCGGACAGCACCCGGATGTCGCGCCGCAGCCCGAAGCCGCCCCGGTAGCGTCCGGCGCCGCAGGAATCGGCGCGGATCTCGCAGCGCTCGACGAGGAGCGCGCAGGTGTGCTCGACCGCCTCCGCGGGCTGGATGGAGCCGAAGTCCCCCTCCGCGAAGTTCCGCACCGCGCTGTTGCCGTCCGCCTGCGCGGTCGCGCCGGTCCCCCCCGCCGGGTACTCGTAGAAGAGGTAGGGCTCGTCGTCGCGCGGGTCGTCGCCCGCGATGTAGGTGTGGTTCGAGGTCCCCTTGATGTCGCCCGCCATCGTCTCGGGGGCGAGCTGGCCCATCGCCCCCAGCACGGCCGAGATCGCGGCGTTGCGCACCTCCGACGACCCCGCGCACGACGCCGGGTAGCGGGCGTTGAGGAAGCTCCCCTCGGGGATGCGGACGTCGATCGGGCGGAAGTTCCCGTGGTTGATCGGCTGGCCCGGGTCGAGGAAGGTCTTGAGGACGATGAACACCCCGGTCGCCGCGTTCGCGGGGCCGCTGTTCCCGGGGCCGAAGACCTGGCTCGACGATCCCGCGAGGTCGACGGTGAGCGAATCGCCGTTCACCTCGATGGTGGCGCAGGCCTTGACCGGGTCCGCTCCCGAGGCGGGCGGGTCGAGGTAGTGCTCGTAGGCGTACTCGCCGTCCGGAAGGGCCGCGATGCGCGCCCGCATCCGCTGCTCCGCCCGGTCGAGGAGGCGCCGGGTCGCGGCCCGGACGGTGGCGAGACCGTACTTCGCGGCGATCTCGTGAATGCGCCGCTCCGCCACCTTGCACGTCCCCCAGGTGGACATGAAGTCGCCGCGCCGCTCGCGGGGCACCCGCATGTTGGCGAACATGAGATCGAGCACCCCGCGCACGAGCTCCCCCCGGCTCGCCACCTTGAGGATGGGGATGCGGATGCCGTCGTGGAAGATCTCCGTCGACTTCCCCGAGATGCTGCCCGGCGTGGTGCCCCCGACGTCTCCCCAGTGCGCGCGCACCACCGGGAAGAGGGCGAGGGTGTCGTCGACGAAGACGGGGAAGATCATCGCGATGTCGTTGAGGTGGGTGCCGCCGGTGTAGGGGTCGTTGTGGAGGAACACGTCGCCCGGATGGATGTCCCCCTCGAAGTGGGTGAGCATCTCGCGGACCGACCAGGGGACGGGAAAGATGTGCGACGGGTTGTCCTCGGCCTGGGCGACGATCTGCCCCTCGCCGTCGACCAGCACGCAGGAGAAGTCGTGCGCCTCGTGGATGATGGAGGAGTAGGCGGTGGCGACGAGGTTCGCGCGCATCTCGCGCACCACGGAGACGAGGGTTTCCTGGAGGAGCTCCAGGGTGATGGCGTCGATGTCTCCGGCGCTCATGGCGCTCATGGCGCTCACTTCGAGGATCCGTCCTTTCTGCCGATTGGGTGACTCGGGATGGGCCGCCGCTCGCCCCGTGCACGAGCGCGAGCGGGGGGCGACCGGGACCGAAGGCTATGTGGTTGCCGGCGATATTGTCAACAATCGACTTTCTCGTGTTCCCGCGCTCGGGCAGGAGGCGCGCGCTCCCACGATAACGACTTCGGGGCCGCAGGCCGGCGTAGAATCGGAGCCGAACGCGTGCGCCGTCAGCGGGAGACTGACTTGCGACGGTTCCGTGGCGGGCGAGATCGAGGGAGGCAGCACATGCTCTCGAAGGTACAGGTCGAGCACTTCTGGCGCGATGGCTACATCGTCGCCGAGGACGCGGTCGATGCGCGGCAGCTCGCCGCCCTCCGGGACACCCTCGCCGGCTGGGTCGAGGAGAGCCGCGCCCATGACGAGCCCTTCGGGGAGCCGACCGTCGACGGCCGGCCGCGCTTCGACCTCGCCCCCGAGCACACCGCCGCCTCGCCCGCCCTGCGCCGGGTCAACAACCCGAGCGAGGTCGACGATGCCTACATGGAGGCGATGCGCGACTCGGCGATGACCGACATGGTGGCGGACCTCATCGGCCCCGACGTCAAGCACCACCACTGCAAGATCAACTTGAAGCTCCCCGGCGCGAACACCGAGGTCCGCTACCATCAGGACTTCGCGTACACCCCGCACACGAACGACGACGTCGTCACCGCGCTCCTCATGACCGACGACATGACGGAGGAGAACGGCTGCCTGATGGCCGTTCCCGGCACCCACCGGGGGCCGATGTTCTCCCTCTTCGACGGCGACCGGTTCACCGGCTTCGTCGCCCCCGGCGAGGAGCGCGAGCTCCGGGCGCGCGAGGAGCCGATCCTCGGTCGAGCGGGGAGCGTCTGCCTCATGCACACCCGGCTCGCGCACGGCTCCGAGCCCAACCGCTCCGCATCCTCCCGCGGGCTTTACATCTGCGTCTACACCGCCGCGGACGCGTTCCCGATCGCCCGCAACCCCATGCCGAGCCGGAACGAGGGCATGATCGTCCGCGGCCGGCGGACCCGCCGCGCGCGCCTCTCCGAGGCGGTCATCGAGCTCCCCGAGCAGCCGATCCGCGCCTCGTTCTTCGCCGTCCAGGAGGAAGCGAGCGCCGACTCCAACTGATCAGGCCGGGTAGTTTCCGGCAACCGGTTCGGTACCGCGCAACCGCCATCGGCACGGAGGTCTCCCGCTTCCGGCGTGAGGTGGTCGTCGGGCGCCCGGGTCAGAAGTTCCGTTCCCGCGGAGGCAGGGTCGCCTGTTCGACAACCTCGCGCATGAGTTGGACGTAGGCGGCATTGGTGGCCGCCGGGATGCCGTCACACCAGGGGATCACCCTCCCGGTGCCGCCGTCAGTGAGACCGAGACCCACCCCCACGTGATGGAGCGCTACTTCGTCCTCTGCGGTGTGGCAGAGGGACGGAGCCCTTCGCAGCAATGCGAGGCCCGCCACCACGCCGTAGGCGCCGAGATTGGACGTGGAGGCGACGACCAGAACGTCCGTCTCCACGACCGTGAAGATGCCGCCCCCGCACGGGGTCTTGTCCTTGGCCGCGAACGCGGCCCAGTCCGTCGACAACTCTCGGTGGATGTTGCCGAAACCGATCTCGTTGCCGCCGTCGCCGATTCCGACCGTCGGCTTGTTCGCGGCGCGGGCGCGCGAAAAGAGATGGTCGAAGTTTGCGCGATGTGCGCTGCGCGGAACGCCCGTGACCCCGTGAAGCACGCCATTGACGTTCCCGCCGAGGCGCTCTATCGCGACGAACAGGTCCCACGCATCGCAGATCGCATCCTGCTCCGCATGGTCCCGTAGCGACACCGTCTCGACGCGGGTAGGCAGCTCGTAACGGTCCAGCAGCGCCTGGATCGGCGCAGCGCACTCGGGGTCCGTGAAGACCGCCGTCTCGTGCCCGATCGCGTGCAATGCCTTCGCCATGACGGCCGCCCCGAACGGACCGTCGTTCTCTCCCTTCGGCATGTGATCGGGGACCGCGGCTCCCGTGACGAGCGCGACCCGTGCCGGCGGCCGGTCCAGGATGCGTGCGGCCGCGATGACCATGGGCTCGGAGAGTTTCGAGCGCGCAAGCTCGTAGAGTGGCCACTTGAGCCCGCGCGGCAGCCCGGCCCGGCGAATCTCCACACAGAGCAGCTTGTCGATGTTGTCGGCGGCGATCAGCATGTGCGGTTTCTCCGTGAGTTGAACGATTCGAGCATTTCCCGGGAACCGGACCGAGAACGCGGCTCCCGCCGCAAGTCGCGGAATGGTCCCGTCCTTACCGGCCGGCTCCGTGTTCGTTAGCGTGCGGCCTGCGCTTTCGTCCGTTCGCCCGCGAGTCCGCTTCCCTCGAGGCATGTCGTGCCGGAGAGAGTCCTCCGGAGTGAACGGTCACGTGGAATCGGAGATTCGAATACACGCTGCCCACTGTCCCCGGTTCACCTCGCGCAGCGCCGGAATCGACTCCCCGCATCGGTCGACCGCGACGGGGCAGCGGGTTCGAAACCGGCAGCCGCTCGGCGGGTTCGAGGGGCTCGGGAGGTCGCCCTGCAGAATGACCCGCTCGCGGGTCGCCTCCACGTCGGGATCGGGAATGGGCACCGCCGACATGAGGGCCTTGGTGTACGGGTGAACGGCGCCTTCGTAGAGCTGCCGCCGGCTCGCGATCTCGGCGATCCGCCCGAGGTACATGACGGCCACCCGATCGCACAGGTTTCGGACCACGCTGAGGTCGTGCGAAATGAACAGGTAGGTGAGCCGGAAGTCTCGTTGCAGGTCCTTGAGAAGGTTCACGATCTGGGCCTGGATGGAGACGTCGAGAGCGGATACCGGTTCGTCGCAGATGATGAGCTCGGGTTCCACCGCGAGGGCGCGTGCGAACGTGACCCGCTGAAGCTGTCCGCCGCTCAGCTCATGCGGGTAGCGGTGCACGAAGTGGCTCGGCAGGCCCACCATGTCGAGGAGCGCCCGGACCCGTTCCGCGCGGCGTCCGGGGAACAGGCCGTGAATCACGAGCGGTTCGGTCAGGCTGTCGCCGATGGACATGCGCGGGTTCAGGGAGGCGTACGCATCCTGGAATATCACCTGGATGCGTCGCCGGAAGGGGAGCATGGCGGTCGCGTCGAGGTCCGACAGATCCTGACCGTCGAAGACGACCCGACCCGAGCTGTGGCCCACGAGCCGCAGGATTGCCATTCCCGTCGTCGTCTTTCCGCATCCGGACTCGCCGACCAGTCCAAGGGCCCGCCCCCGCTCCACCGAGAAGCTCACGCCGTCGACGGCCCGTACCGGTCTTCCTCCCCGGAGCTTCGCCCAGACGCTGTCGACCGGAAAGTGCACCTTGAGATCCGACACCTCCAGCAGGACGTCACGATTCGTCATCCCGTGGGGGTCCGCCAGTAGGAAGTGAGGTCTGCCCAGCACCGGGTGCCGTGAACGTCCGCCACGTCACGCCAGGTCGGCGGCTTCTCGCGGCAGGTGCCGATCGCGTGCCGGCAACGGGGAAGGAAGGGGCAAAGGGGTGTGGGATCGATCAGGCTGGGCGGCATGCCGTCGATGGGCCGCAGCCGCCGTTCCTCGTCGTCGTCCAGTCGTGGGGTCGAGCCGAGCAGTCCCAGAGTGTAGCCGTGGCTGGGGCGATGAAAGAGGTCTCGAACCGGCCCGGATTCCACGATTCGCCCCGCATACATGACCGCCACCGCGTCACAGATCCCCGCGACGACGCCGAGGTCGTGGCTGATCCAGATGACCGCGGTGCCGAGGTCTTCGGTCAGTCGCTTGACCAGATCGATGATCTGCGCCTGAATCGTGACGTCGAGCGCGGTCGTCGCTTCGTCCGCGATGAGCACGCGCGGGTTGCACGAGAGCGCAATCGCGATCATGACCCGCTGGCGCATCCCCCCCGAGAACTGGTGGGGGTAGTCGCCGAGCCGATCCCGGGCCATGGGGATGCCGACCCTCTCGAGGAGCTCGATCGCCCGTTCCCGGGCCGCCCGATCGGACAGGCCCAAATGCTCGCGAAGGGCTTCGGTGAGCTGACGGCCGATGGTCAGAACCGGGTTCAGGGACTTCATCGGGTCCTGGAAGATCATTGCGATCCGGGAGCCGCGGATGCGGCGCGCGCGAACCTCGTCGATGCCCAGGATGTCCTCTCCGTCCAGGGTGATCGCATCCGCCGTGACCTCACCGGGAGGACTGACGACGAGCTTCATGATGGAAAGGGCGGTGACGCTCTTGCCCGAACCGCTCTCGCCGACGATGCCGAGCACCTTCCCGGGCATCAGGTCGAACGAGACGCCGCCGACCGCGTGGACGATGCCGTCCTCGGTATGAAACCGGGCGTGAAGATTTCGAACGCTGAGGACCGGCTTCACGCTCGCGGTTCCGATTACGGCGTCACCCGCTCCGGCACGGGGGGAGCGCTCCTTCCCTTCGTCTTCGCGCGCCAGGAGCGAGGATCGAGTGAATCGCGCAGGCCGTCGCCGACGAAGTTGATGCTGAGCACGCACAACATGCACGCGAGGATCGGGCCGACGATCAGCCACGGTGCATCTCCCATGTACCGCCGGGCCTCGCTGAGATCCCGCCCCCAGCTCGGATCGGGAGGTTGGGAGCCGAGGCCGAGAAAGCTGAGCGATGCCTCGGCGACGATGGCGCTCGCGAACACGATGGTGACCTGGACGACGATGGGAGAAACGATGTTCCGCAGGATCCCGGAGAAGACGATTCGCAGCGAGCTCGCGCCAAGGGCCCGCGCGGCCACGATATAGACCTCTTCGCGGGCGGACAGCGTGCTCCCGCGGACGATCCGCGCGAAGACCGGAACCTGCACGATTCCGAGCGCGATGACCACGTTCTCGAGGTCCGGTCCGAGGAGCCCGACGATGGCCACCGCAAGGAGCAGGGGAGGAAAGGTGAGAAAGGCGTCCATGACTCGCATGAGGATGTTGTCCAGCCGCCCGCCGACGAATCCGGAGATGAGACCGATCGGCACTCCCACGACGAGCGAGTAGCAAACGACGAGCATCGCGACCGACAGCGATACCCGGCCGCCCCAGACGATCCGCGTCATGACGTCGCGGCCGAAGTAGTCGGTGCCCATCCAGTGGACGGGGCCGGGCGGGAGCAGCTTCTCCGAGAGCTTGAGCGCGGTCGGATCGTGGGGCGAGAGCCACGGTGCGAAGACCGCCGCGAGGCCGAACGCGAGCAGAATGAAGAATCCTGCCAAAGCCGCGTGATTGCGCATGAACTGCTGGCTCGCGAGAGTTATTCCGCCGCGGTGGGTCGTCGAAGCCGAGGTCTCGATGCGGCCCGGAGGGGAGGGGACGGCGCTCACGCGAAGCTCTCAGTACCGGATTCGGGGATCGAGGAACGTGTAGATCACGTCGGCGATGATGTTCATCAGCAGGAAGAAGATCGCGATGACGAGGGTGAAGCCCTGCACCACCGGAAAGTCGCGATTGACCACCGCGGTGAGGACCGCGAGCCCCATGCCGGGAATGGCGAAGATGTACTCGATGGTGATCTGGATGCCGATCATGTAGCCGAAGTGAATGGCCACCATGGTGACGAACGGGATCATGGCATTCTTCAGGGCGTGGATCGCGATGATCACCGCCGGCTTGAGGCCCTTGGCGCGGGCGGTACGGATGTAGTCCTGGCCGAGGACGTCGATCATGCTGGAGCGAAGAAGCCTTCCGAAGTACGCGGTCTGAACCGTGCCGAGAGCCACTGCGGGGAGAATGTAGGGAGATACGAACTCCCACACGCCGCCGCCTTGCGACGTCGATGAACCGATGCCGGATATGGGGAACCAGTCGAGCTCGATCGCGAAGACGTAGATGAGGATGAGGGCCAGGGCGAAATTGGGGATGGAAAAGCCGAGCACCATGTACCCCGTGGCCCCGTAGTCGACCCAGGTGTTGCGCCAGATCGCGGCGACGATGCCGAGCGGTATCGAGATGAGCAGCGCGAACACCATGGCCGCGGTCGCGAGCTGGAGGCTGACCACGAGCCGTTCGCCCAGCATCTGGCTCACCGGACGATTGAGCCGGATGGAGCTTCCGAGATCCCCCCGGACCACATCGCCGAGCCAGATGAGGTACTGCTGGTACAGGGGCTTGTCGAGGTGGAACTTCTCGCGCAGCGCCTCCACCGCGTCGGGGGAGGTCTGCATGCCGAGCATGAGCTCGACGGGATCGCCGGGAGTGGCCCGCACGACAATGAAGATCGTCAGGGTGGTGACGACGAGAACGACCGGGATCTGCACGATCCGACGGGTGAGATAGGTGAGGGTGTTCATTGCGCGGCCGGCGGGGGAGTCGCGCGGGGCGTCGGAACCGGAAACGGGCGCCGGGCCGGCCGGCCCGGCGCCCCTCCAAGGCGGCGAGTCGCGGTCACGCCTTCCAGCGGACCGTGTCGAGCATCTCGATGTACTCCTGTGGCCCCGGCTCGAACCCTTCGAGCTCCTTCTTGTGCATCCGCGTGTAGTTGGCGTTCACGTGGTAGATGAGGGAGCAGTCCTCGAGGGTATGGTCCACGATCCGGTGGTAATAGCCTTCCCGCGTGGCCGGATCGGTCGTGGCCATTGCGTTGTCGAGGAGCTCGTCCACGTCCGGGTTGGAGTATCCCGACGACACCGACCCCTCGCTGTGGAGGAACCAGTACACGGTGGCGTGGGGATCGGGGGCGACGATCGTGATGTCTTCCAGCATCTGCTGGAAGTCTTCATGGTTGTTGATCCAGAGGTTGTTGAAGGTGCCGATGTCGAGGTTGCGGATCCGGTAGTTGATCCCGACCTGGCTGACCATCGCCGCGACGAGCTCGAGCTCCTTGCGGAGCCAGTCCTTGTCGCTCGTCATGACCTCGACCTCGTAGCCGCTCAGGCCGGCCTGCGCGATGAGCTCCTTCGCCTTCGCGAGGTCGCCGTTCTTGGGGTACCTGAGCAGCGACTCGCGATAGCCGAGGAAGCCGGGCGGGATCGCGTTGTCGGTCTCGGTCGCCTGCCCGTAGTAGATCTCGTTCTTGATCGCCTCGCGGTCGATGGCGTAGGAGATCGCCTGGCGCACCAGCTTGTCGTGATACGCCATGCCCTTGTTGGCGGACAGGTTGAAGTGCTGGTAGTCCCAGGTCCAGCCGGCCGTGCTGTGGGTCACGAAGTCGGGGTGCTGGGAGGCCTCCGCGACGTCCTTGGCGTCGGGGTGGGTCAGGAAGTCGACCTCGCCCTTGAGCAGGGACTGGAGGCGCACGCTCGCATCGGGGAACGAACGGGCGACCACCCGGTCCATGTGGGGCAGGCCGGGGCGCCAGTAGTCGGGGTTCTTCTTGAGGATCACCTCCGAGCCCATCACCGACTCCAGCATGAAGGGGCCGTTGCCGACGGGGTTGAGGCTGAACGTGTCGTTGCCCATCTCCCGGTGGGCGTTCTCCGGGACGATGAGGCCGCCATAGCCCATCGTTATCCCGGGAAACGCGCCGAGCGGCTGCTTGAGCTTGACCTCGAGGACGTACGTCCCGTCCGTCTTGAAGCTGTCGACCTGCGGGAAGGAGGTGCGCACCTGCCAGCTCTTGGTGTCCAGGTGAACCTGCCACGTGTAGGCGAGATCGGAAGCGGTTACCTCGCCGTAGCCCATTTGCCACTTGATCCCTTCGCGGATCTTGATCCGCCAGGTGAGGGGATCGGGATTGGACCACGCTTCGGCCACCCAGGGGTCGATTGTGCGCTTGGCGTAGTTGGGCCGCACGAGCCCGTCGAAGAGGTTGTAGATGAGGATCCCGGCCTTGATGTCGGACCGGATCGTGGGGCTCAGATTGCCCACGTCGCCGCCCCACATGCCGTAGATGAGCTCGCGATTGCCCTGCGCGAAGGCCGGGGCGATCCCGGAGCCGAGCGCGAGCCCTGCGCCGGCGGCGCTCGCCACTCCCTTGTTGAACGCGCGGCGTGACACCCGGCGCGTTGAGGGCTTTGCTTCGTTCGTTGCCATGGTGACTCCTTTTTCTCTCAGAGTTAAGGAAGCGGGCGGGCGGGCGGATCCGTGTTTGATTGCGCCTCAGTGCGCCACCCCCACGTCGGGGTCCCGAAGGTTGAGGCGCACCATGTCGCCGAGAAGCTGCACGATGGCCATGGACGACTCGCCCTCGCAGTTGTCGACGGCGAACCTGGTGCTGCAGTACATGGCCTCGAGTCCGCCGGCCTCGAGGCACCTGGTGACGATGTCCTTCTCCATTTCGGGCGAGTGCACGAGCTCCGGCTTCCCGAGCAGGAAAGCGAGCGCCGCTTCGACCCCGTACGCGCCCCAGTTGGACATCATCGCCGGGATCAGCACGTCCGCCTTGAGCACGGTCGCCATGCCGCCGGGGGTGTCGGACTGGCTCTTCGCTCCCTGCGGCATGATTCGCTTGACGTCGTCGTGAATCCGACCGAAGCCGATCTCGTTGCCGTGGTCGCCGGTGCCGATCGAGAACACTCCGCGCGCCTCGGCTTCCGTTACGACCGGAGTCAGATCGACGATCCCCGTCTCCTTGCCCACCTCCCATCCGGTGGCGCTGTTGATGATCCCGTGCTCGTTGGGCCCGAGGCGCTCGATGCTGACGAGCGCCTTCGGCTGGTACTCGTCGAAGATGGATTTCGCCCAGCCGGCGACCTGCGTGCCGTCCGACGGAGCCGCCACGATGGCCGCCCCGAGCCGCAGGTCGCGGGCGTCCGCGAAGTCCTCCTTGACCATGAGGTGGGCCGCTTCGCTCGAAGCGATGATCGGATCGACGTGGTTGTCCTCGCAGACGTAGACGGGCACTGCGCCGAGTCCCCAGTAGAGTGCCCGGGCGAGCGCGGCCGCGCCGGGCGGACCGTCGCTCTCGCCCTTCGGCATGTGGGGGGGATACCCCGCTCCGGTCATCAGGAACACCGCGTCGCCCTTGCCGACCGATCGGATGAGTCCCTCCGCGGCCAGGGTGGTGAGCGGCCGCCCTCCGGCCTCCTTCCTTGCGGCCTCGTAGAGCTGGACCAGGAAACCGTGCGGCATGCCGCGGTTCTTGAGCTCGGTGGTGATCAGCCGGTCGATGTGCTCGCCGATGTAGTCGGGCATTTCGGGTCTCTCCCTCGTCACGTCGCGCCTCGGCGGACCCGCCGGGACCTGCGCCGCCGCCGGAAGCGGGCAGCGCGGGGGAACGGGTGAGGGGCTCAACCAGGGGGTCGATGCTCGACCAGCGTCATGGCGGACGGTCCGGGGAGAAGAGGCCGGCCGCGCGGGGCTCGGGAGCACCCGGCCGTGCCGGACACGCTCCCGGAGCATCCCGGCCGCCCGCGCGAACGTTCTCCCGAGGGCGCTCCGTTCGCCAAGACCTGCAATCGAGCCTCCGTGCCCGTGCGGGACTGTCTGCCGGCCATGTTCCCCGCGCCCACAGGTGCTGTCAAGGGCGCCGGTCCGGAGGGCGGCGGCAGGGCCGGCCCCGGCCTGCCGGCTCGAGTTCCCGGCATGCCGCGTCCGTTCGCGGCCCGCCGGGGGCCGTCGCGGGCGGTCTTGCCGGCGCCGCGGCGCAGCGCGGAACTTCGCCGCAGAATCCAGTTCCTTGAACCGGTTCGGGGTTCACGGTATGGTCAAACGCACGGCGCGCACGTTCCACCGATGATCGCCGAGAGCAGATTGGAGTCCGCACCAGGACATCGGTGAAATCTGCACGCCAGGTCTCATCTTCCCTCAGGCCCGGTCCATGAAGTTGCGCCCGCCGACTCCCGACGAGATGAAGGCCCTCGCCGATTCGCTGCATTTCACGATGGCGGCGGACGAGCTCGAGGCGTACCGCACCCTCATCATCGAGAACCTCCCCGCTTACGCGGCGGTCGACGCGATGGTGGAGCCGAAGCCGGAGGTGAAATATCCGCGCACGCCGGGACGGCGTCCCGACCCCGGGGAGAATCCGCACAACGCCTGGTACGTGATGACCGACATCCGCGGGCACGATGACGGGATCCTCGCGGGAAAGCGCGTGGCGCTGAAGGACACGATCTGCGTTGCGGGTGTTCCGATGGGGGCCGGCACGGCGGTGATGGACGGCTTCGTGCCGGACGTCGACGCCACCGTGGTCACCCGGATCCTGGATGCGGGCGGCATCATTGCCGGCAAGGCGGTGACCGAAGGGTTCTCCTTCGGCGGCGCCGGCCACAACTCGGCCACCGGACCGGTGCGCAATCCACACAATCCCGCGCGCTCCTCCGGAGGCTCGTCGAACGGCAGCGCGGCCCTCGTCGCGGCTCGGGCGGTGGACATGGCCATCGGCGGCGATCAGGGGGGCTCGGTGCGCCTGCCGGCCTCCTGGTGCGGCGTATACGGGATGAAGCCGACTCGGGGCGTGATGCCCTATACCGGCGCGATCCCGATGGATCCGACCCTGGATCATCTCGGGCCGATGGCCAATTCGGCGCGCGAGGTCGCGTTGCTGCTCGAGGCGGTGGCCGGTCCGGACGGGCTCGATCCGCGCCAGAGCGATTTCACGCCGGAACCCTATTCCGAGGTCCTCACCGGATCGGTCGAGGGGCTTCGCATCGGCGTGCTCGAGGAGGGGTTCGGCTACGAAGGGGTCTCGCAGCCCGACGTCGACCAGGCCGTCGGCGAGGCGGCCGAGCACTTCGCCGGGCTCGGGGCCGAGGTCGTGCCGGTATCCATTCCGGCCCACCGGGAGGGGCAGCCGATTCTCGTCGCGCTCGCGATCGAGGGCGCGTACGGCACCCTCGTCCTCGGCAACGGCATGGGGCACGGCTGGGCCGGCTTCTACAACACGCACCTCCTCGAGTATTTCTCGCGCGCGATGCCGCGGCGGGCCGACGACCTCTCTCCGTCCGCCAAGACGTTCATGCTGCTCGGCGCCCACATCCACAACAACTACCATGGCAAGTACTACGCCAAGGCCCAGAATCTCAGGCGGACGCTGACCGACGCGTACGACGAAGCGCTCCGCCACGTGGACCTCCTGCTGTTGCCGGCGACTCCCATGAAGGCGAACGAGCTTCCTCCCGAGGACTGCGGTCCGGTGGAATCGGTGCATCGCTCCTTCGAGATGTTCGTGGGCACCGGAGGTCAGTTCAACATCACCGGCATGCCCGCAATCAGCGTGCCCTGCGCGATGTCCGACGGTCTTCCCGTGGGCATGGCGCTGGCGGGGCGCCGATTCGAGGACGGGACGGTGCTCAATGCGGCCCATGCCTTCGAGGAATCCACCGACTGGACGACGCGCTCTCCATCCTGACGGGAGCGGCGCGGTCCGGGGGGCCCGGGATTCCCGGTCGACGGTCCGGCAAGGGAACCGTCATTCAGACCCATGAGATTGAAGGGAGGGGACGATGAGCAACACTCGAACGACCCGGTCGACGCGCGGCGCGGGCAAGGGGATTACCCGGCGCGACGTGCTGCGTTCCGCCGCCGCAGGCGGCGCGGCGCTCGGCACGTATGCAGCGGGGCTTCCGCTGTTCAACATCGTGCGGGCCCAGGACAACCGGATCACCTACGCCCTGTTCGGCGAACCGCCGGGGCTGAACGGGTTCGTCTATACCGAGATCCACGGCAACGTGGTCACCACCAACATCTTTGACAAGATGGCGCGCATCAACCACGAGACGCGTCAGATCGAGCCGGAGATGGTGGAGTGGAAGAACGAGGATCCGCTCACCTGGGTGCTGAAGGTCCGCGAAGGCGTCCAGTGGCAAAAGGGTTACGGAGAGCTCACGGGCGAAGACATCCTCTACTGCTTCAATCATGTGCAGGAGGCGAACACGTTTCAGAAGGGCGTCAGCCACTTTCCGGTCGACCACGCGAAGCTGCGCAGCAAGTACGTGGTGGAAGTGAAGCTCAAGATGCCTTTCTCGCCGTTTCCGATGGTCACCCTCGAGTACGGCGGCAGCGTGATGTGCAAGGCGGCCCACCAGGAGATGGGCGACCAGGAGTTCGCCCGCAATCCGGTCGGGACCGGCCCCTTCGAGCTCGACACCTGGGTTTCGGGAAGCCACCTCATCCTCAAGAAGAACCCGAACCACTGGCGAAGCGGCCGGCCCCACGTGGATGAGGTTCTGTACCGAGTGATCGAGGATCCGAGCGTGCGGCTGTCGTCGCTCCTCACCGGCGAGATCGACATCATGCCGCGGCCCGATCCGAAGGACACGCCCCGGTTCCGGGAAGGCGGCGAGCCGGGGATCGCGTACCAGAGCGTGCCCGGCTGGAACTGGGACTATATGGACTTCACGTTCCCGCCGTACATCGCGGCCGACTTCCCCACGACCAACGTGGACGTGCGCCGGGCGATCAGCTACGCGGTGGACCGGCAGACGATCATCGACGAGATCTACGCCGGCGAGGCGATCGTGACCGACAACCCGGTGCCGCCCGGCTATCTCGGCCACCGGCCCTCGCCCATCGTCTATCCGGCGAGGGGCGACCTCGCGAAGGCGAAGGAGCTCATGGCGAAGGCTGGCGCCACCGGGTTCGACCTCGAGGTCATCACTTCGGACAAGGAGTGGCTGCGCCGCGAGTGCGAGCTCGTGGCCGCCATGCTCTCGGAGATCGGAATCAACGTGAAAATCCGCGGCATGGACGTCGGCACGTACAGCACCGCGTGGGTCAAGAAGCAGTTCCAGGCGGATCTGGAGGACATCACCATCGTGTCCCCCGATGTCGACTCCACCCTGTGGTGGTTCCATCACAAGGACGGGATCGTGGAGCACGGTTGGGAGAATCAGCAGGTCAGCGACTGGCTGGACGAGGGGCGGGCCCTGCTCGATCCGGAGAAACGCGCCGGCCTCTACCACAACATCGTCGACGCGGTCCTCGACGATTGCCCGTACATCTACTTCAACCACGTGAACCTCGTGTACCTGCTCAAGGAGTCGGTGAAGGGCTTCCAGGGCGGCCCGCAGGAGCACGTCGTGCCCCTGTGGGACGTTCATTGGGCCTGATCTGACCGTCGTCCCGGCGGTACCCGCGGCCGATTCGGCACAATCGGCGGCGGGCGCCGCCGGGCGGTTCTCCCGGCCCCGCCAAGCTGCAAGTTGCCTCACCGTGGGCATCTGGTCCTACTTCCTGAGGCGGCTCGTCCAGATTCCCCTCGTCATCTTCTTCGTCACCGTCATCATCTTCGCGCTGATGAAGGTGACCCCGGGCGATCCGATCGCCATCATGCTCGGACCCTATGCCACTCCGGAGACGATGGCGGCCCTCCAGGCCGAGTTCTATCTCGACCGCTCCCTCCCGGAGCAGTACCTGCTATGGGTCCGCGACCTGCTGCGCGGCGATCTCGGACACTCCATCCGCTCGCAGGAGCTCGTGACCGACATGGTCGCGAGCCGGTTTCCGGTCAGCATCGTCATCGCGCTGATGGCGACTCTCGTTTCGCTCCTCGTCGCGATCCCCGCGGGCGTGTACGCCGCCTACCGCAGGAATTCGGCTTGGGACTACGGCCTGATGGGGTTCACGACGGTGGGCCTCTCGGTTCCGACCTTCACCCTCGCCCTGGTTCTGATCCTCATCTTCGCCCTGAAGCTCCGGTGGGTGCCGATTGCCGGGATCGGGCTGCGCACTTGGTCGGACGGGTTTTCCGCCTTCGTGCTTCCCTACGTCCTGCCGGTGGCGGCCCTCGCGGTGACCACGGTCGCCGAGCTCGCGCGAATCGTCCGCGCGAGCATGCTGGAGGTGCTCGAGCTGGAGTTCATCCGGGTGGCCCGGGCGCAGGGTCTCGGAGATACGCTCATCCTCGTCGCGCACGCCCTCAAGAACGTGCTCATCCCGGTCATCACCGTGATTGCCGTCGTGTTCGCCTTCCAGGTCGGCAACACGATCACCATCGAGTACCTGTTCAGCATTCCGGGGGTCGGATCGGCCCTCATTGCGGCGGTCATCAACCGCGACTTTCCCGTCATCCAGGGGCTGACCCTCGTGGTCGGAGTCTTCTTCATCGCCATGAATCTGCTGGCGGACATCCTCTACGCGGCCGTCGACCCGCGCATTCGGTACGGCTGAGGCGGTGTACGCCGGATTGGCCACCCGCAAGACACCGGTCCCGGTGAATGCGACGTGACGGAGTCCATGCAAACGAGCGGAGAGTCACCGCTTCGACTCGCGGCCCATCGGTTCTTCCTGCATCGGCTCGCCGTCATCGGCGTCGTGCTCGTTTCGATCCTGATCCTGTCCGCCGTGTTCGCGCCTTGGCTCACGGATGTCGAGCCGACCAAGACAAACCTCCGGTCGAAGCTCGCTCCACCCGGTTGGGAGTTCCCCTTCGGGACCGATCACTTCGGTCGGGACGTGCTGACACGCATGTTGCACGGAGCCCGCGTCTCGCTGATGGTGGGTCTCGGCGTCGTGCTGATCGCGGCCGGCATCGGCACTCCGGTCGGGGTGGTCGCGGGCTACTTCGGGGGACGCCTCGACAACGTCGTGATGCGCCTCATGGACGCATTCCTGACGTTCCCCCCGCTGCTGCTCGCGGTGGCCATCATGGGCACCCTCGGCCCGGAGACCGGGAACGTCATCCTCGCCGTGGGGCTCGTGTACATCCCGGTCTTCGCGCGGCTTGCCCGCGGCAACACCCTCAGCCTTCGCGAGTACACCTACGTTTCCGCCTCGGTGGCGCTCGGCGCCTCGAGCTGGCGCATCATCACGCGCGACATCCTGCCCAACATCATCGGGGTTATCCTCGTGCTGGTCGCGGTCACCTTCTCCCGCGCGGTGATCGCGGAGGCATCGTTGAGCTTCCTCGGGCTGGGGGTCCAGCCTCCCACCGCGAGCTGGGGACGGGATCTGAATGAGGCGCGGCGGTATCTCGAGGATGCCTGGTGGCTCGTGACGTTTCCGACTGCGATGATCGCGCTTGCCGTGCTCAACATGAACTTCATCGGCGACGGATTGCGCGACGCGCTCGATCCGCGCGCTCGGAGATGAACCGTTCGCTTTCGCAAAGAGGAGTAAGCACATGACGAAGAAGGTAGATGTCGATCCCCGCTCCCCCTACGACAACGTGGAGCGGCTGGCGACCGTCGAGATGCGCATGCACAACATGATCCAGGGCTACATTCCCCGGCTCTACGCGCTCGTCCGCGGCGAGAACCCGATCACCTACGACATCTCGCAGGCCATCCTGAAGATGAGCAATGCCAGGGTGGCCCTGGTGACCGGCATCGTCGTCGAGAAGCTCCTGCCCAAGGGCGAGGTGGACGGCCCGGTCGGTGCGGCGGTGCTGGGGCGTGCGCTGAGTCGACTCGGACACGGTGTCGACATCCTCATGGAAGAGGAGATGGACGACGTGGCGAGGATGCTCATCGAAAAGCTCGGGTTCGAAGCGAACGTGGTCCACACCACGAATCGCTCGCCCGAGGATCTCGCGCGATGGGCGGACCACTACGACGTTGCCGTCACCGTCGAGAAGCTGGGCCGGAACCGGGAAGGCGTGCGCCATTCGGTCATGGGATCACCGCTTGCCAAGACGGGCGACTATTACATCGACGACTTCATCGAGGCGATGACGCACAAGGGAAAGCTGACGGTCGGAATCGGCGACGGCGGCAACGAGATCGGGTTCGGAAAAATCTACGAGGACGTTCGAAGGGTCGTCGCGTTCGGCGCGGATTGCGGGTGTCCTTGCGGCGGCGGGACCGCCACGACGACGGCTACTCAGTACCTGTTCCCGGCCGCCATTTCCAACTACGGCGCCTATGCCCTGACCACGGCCCTCGCCCTTGGAGCGGGCGAGCCCGAGCTGCTGGTCGACGGAGAGACGGTGCGAGAGCTCGTCGAAGGCTGTGTCGCCCTCGGTTGCCTCGACGGCGGAACCGTGGACCCCGACTTCATCGGAGACGACGGGGTTCCGATCGACGCGGTCATGCGCTACGTCGACCAGCTCGGGAGCATCGTTGCCCAGTGGAACCGCAGCTTCGATCGCGATTTCTAGCCCGTCAGCCCGTGGCGCTCACCTCAGGTGGCAGGCGACCCAGTGCTGCGGGCGCACCTCCCGCCAGGCCGGCTCCTCGACTCGGCAGCGCGGCTCGGCATGGGGGCACCGGGTGTGAAACCGGCAGCCGGCGGGGGGGTCGATGGGGCTCGGAACGTCCCCTTCGAGCACGATCCGCTTCCGTCCGCTCGCGGCGGGATCGGGGACGGGCACGGCGGACAGCAACGCCTCGGTGTAGGGGTGCAGGGGGTTGAGGTAGATCTCCCGCTTGTCCCCAAGCTCCGCTAGCTTGCCGAGGTACATCACCGCAA
>JAJECB010000429.1 GCA_022822245.1 Gammaproteobacteria bacterium | reverse complement strand
GGCATGTGCCCGACGCCGAGCCCGGTCGCGGCGAGCATCTCCTCCGACCAGCGACGGTTCGCGACGTCGAGCCACAGGGTGCCGGACGCATCGGACATCTCCGCCACGTGCTCGCCGCTCAGCCGGTAGCGGAGGTAGTCCTTGGGGAGCAGCACCTTCGCCACCTTCGCGAACACCTCGGGCTCGTGCTCTGCGACCCACATGAGCTTCGGGGCGGTGAAGCCCGGCATCGCGAGGTTGCCAGTGATCCGGCGCGACTCCGGCACCCGGGCTTCGAGGGCGGCGCACTCGGCGCCCGAGCGCCCGTCGTTCCAGAGGATCGCGGGCCGGAGCACCTCGCCCCGCGCGTCGAGGAGGGTGGCCCCGTGCATCTGCCCCGAGAGCCCGATGGCTCTCGTCGCGGCGAGCGCGGGGCCGTGCTCCGCCCCGAGCCCGTCCACGGCCCGGCAGGTCGCGGTCCACCAGTCCTCCGGGTCCTGCTCCGACCACAGGGGACGGGGGGTGGAGACCTCGAGCGGAGCGGTCGACTGCCCGGTGATGCGGTCGTCGCCGTCGACGAGGACCGCCTTCACCCCCGAAGTGCCGAGATCGATTCCGAGGTACAACCCCTTTCCTCCTCCAGCCGTCGCGGTGCGGCGTCGCGTCCGAAGGCTAGTCGCAACCCCACCCCTTAATCCAGCGGCGAGGTTCGGCCGCCGCCCGACGGCGGGCGGGCTGGCCGGGGAGCGGGCGGGGCCACTATCATTGCGCCTCCCCGTGGTCCCGCGAGCGAGGACGAGATGGCGAAGAACACGCTCTACGACAAGGTCTGGGACGCGCACGTCGTGACCCGGCTCCCGACCGGGCAGTACCAGCTCTTCATCGGGCTGCACCTCACCCACGAGGTCACCACCCCCCAGGCGTTCGACATGCTGGAAGAGCGCGGGCTCGGGGTGGCGTACCTCGACCGCACGGTGGCGACCGTCGACCACATCATCCCCACCGACAGCATGGCGCGGCCCTACGCCGACGAGCAGGCGGAAGCGATGATGGCCGCCCTCGAGGTGAACGCGAAGCGCCACGACGTCAAGTTCTTCGACTTCGCCTCCGGGCGCCAGGGCATCGTGCACGTCATCGGGCCGGAGCTCGGGCTGGTCCACCCGGGCATGACCGTCGCCTGCGGCGATTCCCACACCGCCACCCATGGGGCGTTCGGCACCCTCGCCTTCGGCATCGGCACGAGCCAGGTGCGCGACGTGCTCGCCTCGCAGTGCCTGAGCGTGGACCCCCTCGGGGTGCGACGCATCGAGATCGGCGGAGCGCTCGGGCCGGGAGTCCAGCCGAAGGACGTGACCCTGCACGTCATCCGCCGCCTCGGAGTCAAGGGCGGCATCGGCTTCGCCTACGAGTACGCGGGCGCGGTCATCGAGTCGATGTCCATGGAGGGGCGGATGACGGTGTGCAACATGGCCATCGAGGGCGGGGCGCGGGTCGGCTACGTCAACCCGGACGAGACCACCTTCGAGTATCTGCGCGGCCGCGAGTACGCCCCGGACGAGAGCGCGTGGGACCGGGCCGTCACGCACTGGAAGTCGATGGCCTCGGACACCGATGCCGAGTACGACGACGTGGTGCGGATGGACGGGGCGGACATCGCCCCCACCGTGACCTGGGGCATCACCCCGGGACAGAGCGTCGGGGTCGGGGAGCCGCTCCCCGCGGTCGAAGAGTTCGACGAGGCGGACCGCCCGACCGTGGAGCGGGCCTACGCCCACATGGACCTTCGTCCCGGCCAGAAGATGACCGAGGTGCCGGTGGACGTCGTCTTCATCGGAAGCTGCACCAACTCGCGGTTGAGCGACCTTCGCTCCGCGGCGGAGATCGCGAAGAAGGGCCGGGTCGCGGCGAGCGTCAAGGCCATCGTGGTGCCGGGCTCGCAGCAGGTGAAGGCGCAGGCGGAGGCGGAGGGGCTCGACGACGTGTTCCGCGCGGCCGGCTTCGAATGGCGCAACGCGGGCTGCTCGATGTGCCTCGGGATGAACCCGGACAAGCTCGTCGGGCGCCAGATCTCCGCGAGCACGAGCAACCGCAACTTCATCGGCCGCCAGGGAAGTGCGCAGGGGCGAACGCTCCTCATGTCGCCCCCGATGGCCGCCGCGGCCGCCATCGAAGGGCGGGTCGCCGACGTCCGCGAGCTCGCCTGAATCGGCGCGGGTGCGCAAGGCGAACCCGGACGGGCACCCGAACCGACCCGAACCCAAGCGAGAGCGAGAACGAGATCGCGATCCCCATCGCGATCGAGAAGGGAGGAGCCACCATGTCCGAGCTCGGCGTCAAGCTCATCACCGGGGCGGCAATCGCCATCCACGGAAACGACATCGACACCGACCGCATCATCCCTGCCCGCTACCTCAAGGCGATCACCTTCTCGGAGCTCGGGCAGTATCCCTTCCAGGACGAGCGTTTCGATCCGGACGGAACCCCGCGCGACCACCCGTTCAACCGCGAGGAGCGGCGCAACGCGAAGCTCCTCTTCGTGAACGAGAACTTCGGCTGCGGTTCGAGCCGCGAGCACGCTCCGCAGTGCCTGCGCCAGTGGGGCATCGAGGCGGTGGTGGGAATCTCGTTCGGCGAGATCTTCGCCGGCAACTGCGAGATGATCGGGGTCCCCGCGGTGCGGGCACGGCCGGATGACATCACCCGGATCCAGGCCGCGGCCGACGCCGACCCCTCCGTCGAGTTCACCCTCGACCTCGATGCGATGCGGCTCACCGGCGGAAACCTGGAGGTAGAGGTGGAGATGCCCGAGAACCGGCGCCGCGCCCTCCTCCAGGGGCACTGGGACAGCACGGGGATTCTGGTCGGCAACGCGCAGGGAGTGCGCGAGGTCTACGAGCGGCTCCCCTACACGAGCGGCTACCGCTAGCCCGGCCGCGCGGGCGACGGCCCGGCCACCGTTCCACCCGCGACCGGTCGAAGGAGCGGTCCGAGGAGTGGTTCCCCGGACCCGTTCGGGGACGCGCGCATGATCGCCGCGCAGGGGAGCCTCGATGCCGGCAACGTCCGGCCGCTCTCCTCCCTTCCCCGCGAGATCCGCGAGGTGGAGCACGCGTGGATCCCGCTCGCGGACGGAACCCGGCTCGCCTGCCGCTACTGGCAGCCGGTCGACGCGGACGAGCGCCCGGTACCCGCGATCCTCGAATACATCCCCTACGGCAAACGGGACGGAACCTCCGCCCGCGACGAGGCGATGCACCCCTGGCTCGCGGGCCATGGCTACTGCGCGATCCGGATCGACATGCGGGGGAGCGGAGAGTCGGACGGGCTCCTCGACGGCGAGTACCTCGAGCAGGAGCAGGACGACGCGGTCGAGGTGATCGCGTGGCTCGCGGCGCAGCCCTGGTGCTCGGGAGCGGTCGGGATGTTCGGCAAGAGCTGGGGAGGCTTCAACGCCCTCCAGGTCGCGGCCCGCCGTCCCCCGGCTCTCAAGGCCGTCATCACGGTGTGCTCGACGGACGACCGCTACGCGGACGACATCCACACCATGGGCGGCTGCCAGTTGCTGGAGAACCCGAGCTGGGCGTTCACCATGCTCGGCCACAACGCCCGCCCCCCGGACCCGCGGCTCGTCGGCCCGGCCTGGCGCGAGACCTGGATGCGGCGGCTCGAGAACGACGCGCCCTGGATCCTCGAGTGGCTGCGGCACCCGCGACGGGATGCGTTCTGGAAGCACGGCTCGGTGTGCGAGGACTACGCCGCGATCACGTGTCCGGTCTTCGCGGTCGGCGGCTGGTCGGATCCGTACACGAACCCGGTGTTCCGGTTGATGGAGCACCTCGACGTGCCGCGCCAGGCCCTGGTCGGTCCGTGGGGACACCAGTATCCGCACCAGGCGAAGCCGGGGCCGGCGGTCGGCTTCCTCGAGGAGAGCCTGCGGTGGTGGGAGCGGTGGCTCAAGGGACGCGATGAGAGGGAGGAGGAGCCCGGTCTCGCCGACGAGCCGATGATCCGGGCCTGGATGCACGACTCCGCCCCTCCGGCCGCGGTCCGGGAGCAGGCGCCGGGGAGCTGGGTGGCGGAGGAGGCGTGGCCGAGCCCCCGGATCCGGGACCGGAAGTGGCATCTCAACCCGGACGGGCTGGGTCATGTCCCGGGTCCGGAGCGGCCGCTCCCGGTCGCGTCTCCGGCCACCGTCGGGAGGACCAACCCCATCTGGTTGAAGAACGGAGACGGGAGCCCGGAGGGTCCGGTCGACCAGCGGGCCGATGACGCGGTCTCCCTCTGCTTCGATTCCGAGCCTCTCGCGGAGCCGTTCGCCTTCCTCGGGGGGCCGGTCGTTTCCCTCGTGGTGGCGAGCGACCGGCCGGTGGCGCAGGTGAGCGTGCGCCTCTCGGAGGTGCGGGCCGACGGGGCGGTCGCCCTCGTCAGCTTCGGCCTCCTCAACCTCACCCACGACAAGGCCCACGAGCGGGTGACGCCGCTCGTGCCGGGCGCGCCGGGCGCCGTGCGCCTCCGGCTCAACGACAACGCCCACCGGTTCGCGGCGGGCAGCCGAATCCGCATCGCGATCGCGACCGGGCTCTGGCCCGTCGCATGGCCCGCTCCCGAGCCGGTGACCCTCTCGGTCACCACGGGACGCTCGACGCTCACCCTGCCCGTTCGCCCCGATCGTGCGGAAGATGCCGACGTCCGCGAGCTTCCGCTCCCCGCAAGCACCCCGCTCGCCCCCCGCACCGCGCTCCGGCCGGCGGCTCCGGTGATCGCGCGCATGGAGGAGGATCGCGCGGCCGGGGAGCTCGCGTTCGTGCATGTCGAGGACGGCGGGACGACCCGGCTCGACGACAACGGATGGACCTACGGCAACCTCATCCGGCGGCGCTTCGCCATCCGCCCCGACGACCCACTGAGCGCGAGCGTAGAGCTCGAGGGCGAGGACGTGTACGGGCGGACCGGCGAGCTCGACATCCGGGTCCGGACGTGGATGCAGATGACCTCGGACGCGGCGAGCTTCCACATCCACGCCCGTCTCGAGGCCGACGAGGACGGGCGCCCGGTGTTCTCCCGGACCTGGCGCGAGGCAATCCCGCGCGACGGCGTCTGACTGTCCCCGGCCCCCGCCAACCGGACGGCCCGACAGCAACTCCTGGCGTATCTCATCTCGAGTTCGCGTACCCCGTCCGGCTCATGACGCGTCGGAAACGGCTCCTCGATGATCTGCGCGCCCGGTACGGGATAACATCGGGGGGAGTTGCCGGGGGCGTCGCGGAGGGCCGGACAGATGATCAAGGGCGTGCACACGATGTTCCATTCGTCGGAGCCGGAGGCGCTCCGCGCGTTCCTGCGCGACAAGCTCGGTTTCTCCTCCTTTACCGATGTCGGCGAGGGCTGGCTCATCTTCGACCTGCCGGAAGCGGACATGGGGGTGCACCCGTCCGCGGAGACTGGCGGGCATGGGCTGCCGGCCGGGACCCACGACGTCTCCTTCTACTGCGACGATCTCCGGGCCACGGTCGCGGAGCTCGAAAGCCGGGGCGTCGAGTTCGACGGCGACGTCGTGGACGCCGGATTCGGCCTCATGACCCACTTCGGGATGCCGGGCGGCGTGCGAGTGATGCTCTACCAGCCCCACTACCACAAGGGCACCGGATGACGCCGACGTGGAGTCCCCCCTCGCTCCGGGCAATGCAGGGGGCGTCCATCCGGACTGGACCTGCTACGACCCTCACCCCCAAGTCTGATAGCTTCGCTCGCGCTGAGCTTGCGTGCAGCTCCCGCGGTCAGGCGGCGGGCGCCATCTTCAAGGCGTCTCCGATCACCTGGCTGAGGCAATCGGGCTCCTCCAGGAAGTACACGCCGTCCCGCTTCCACTCCGCCGCGGAGCGCCCGCCGTCGTCGATGAGCGAGGCTGCGGTGACGGACAGCACATACGCGCGGAGATACAGGTTGGGATCGGAGGCGCGCACCTGCTCCTCGACCTCCGCGATTCCGTGGTGAAGCTCCACCTTGCGGCGTTCCCGGTCCCCGAACCGGCGGAGCCCCTTCGGGTCGAGGAAGACCACGTGCTGGCGCTCGCCGTCCTTCAGCCAGACGATGAAGTCGGGGTAGTAGTGGTAGTCGTCGAAGAACGACACGCCTCGTCCCCGGGTCCGGTTGCGGATCAGGAACAGCTCCCGGCCCTCGAGGCAGGGGTCGCCGTTCTCGGCCAGGCCCGCCAGCCCTGCGACCACCTTCTTCTCGTTCTCGTCCAAGGGAACGGGTTGGACCGTAACTTGGCAGTCCTTCCCAGCGTAAAGCAGAGGCTCGTAGGCATGGGCATTCGCCATGACGATGCCAATCTTCAATCGATGGAACCAGGCTTCCTGGACGTGTGACGCGAGGCGGCGGAGGTCGTCGACGAGGTGGCTCTCACCCACGTCCGCCGACAGTTCCCAAGCGTCGATGCAGTTCGGGTCGTCCTCGTCCAAGGTCACCACCTCGATTCGGTCGTGCTCCCATCGGCGGCGCTCCCTCCGCCAGAACTGCTCGGCATACTCGGTCAGCAGATCGACCGCAACATCCTCCAGGGTGCGCAACTGCGGGAACCCGGTCACGTTCAGCCTTTCGGGCGGCGCGTACAGCTCGTACCAATCTTGATCCTCATCGTCCAGCAGGCAGCCCACGGTTTCCGGCTCGATGATGAGGTTATGCCAGCCCTGCTGCCGCTTCCTCCTCAGCAGCTTGTGATGGATGCGGGTCCGGTCGAAGAGGGCGATGTGACCGGGGTCGAGCTTGACCCGGTTCTTCCCCGCGGCCGGGCCGGGCGCCGGACCGCCGTCGGACGCCACGGAGTGCAGCCGTGAGTAGAGGTCGAGCACCACGCGGGGACTGCCTTCGTCGCCGGGTCCGGGCAGGACGGGACGGTCATCGGACTGCTCGTACTTTCGATCCGTCGCCAGCCGGACCATCTTGAGGTCCGTCTTCCTCGCGAAGTTCCAGGTGACGGGCAGCCGGATCGTCTCACGCTCGATGCGGACCCCCTCCTTGTCCAGCAGGTCGCGGAAGGTCTGCATGTAGCTCGAACGAAGCCCGAAGACGTACAGCCGCTCCAGCTCCGCGAGGTCATCGCTGTCCCCGGGAGGCTCGACGCCGGTTCGGCGGTGGCGCTTCAGGCTCATGTTCCAGCCCTTGAGGCGGACGCCGCGCCCGAAAGTCTGGATGACTTCCGGACCTTCACCGACCCCGACGTGCATCAGCCCCATGGTGCTCACCCGCCACGAGTTCCACCCGGCGATGAAGCGGCGAGCGCCGATGACGACGTTCACCGTCGAGTCCGGCTGGTCCACGCTGTCAAAGACCCGCTCGGCGAAGCCGACCTCGCGTTCGACCTCCAGATGGGGATGGGTTCCTCCGACCAGCATCCGGTAAAGCGCCGCCGAGTCTCCGACGTTGACCACCCCGAAGACCGGGCCGTCGGCGACGCGCAGGTGCAGCTCGCCCTCGCCGGCGGTGAGATAGACCACGTGCAGCCTTCCGTGCCCGTGGAACAGGGTCTCGCAGATGTCAGCGTAGAGGTCGTCGGGGCGGTTGGTGCGGCTGTTCTTGAGGTAGTTGAAACGGCCGGCGAACCAGTCCTCGCCCGCGTCGTCGGTCAGCCCGGACCGGCCGGAGAGCAGACGATCGAGCATGGTGCGGATCGTGCGGCCGTCCGCCAGCACCCGGCCCAGGAAGTCGAGGATGACCACCACGTCGGACTTCGTCGCCTCGTCCGCCCGCGAGCGGCCGGTCACCGTCTTGCCGAGGAACACCCAGAGCGGCTTCGCCACGTTGAACGCCGTCCAGTGCGCACCTTTGTCCCGCCAGATACGGCACTGCTGGTAGAAGGTGAGGAGGCAGCCGAGGAGGTAGAGGGCGCTGTTCTCGTCCTGGATGCCGGCCGGCAGGTTCGAGATGTCGTAGTCCTTGCCGTAGCCGTCCTCGTGGAACCGGCGGTAGGGGTAGTCGAACAGCAGGCACTTCCCGTAGGCGTCCCGGAGGGTTTCGTCCCTGCCCGCGATCTGGTTGAAGGTGGCGGAGTACTCGAAGGCGAAGCCACCCCGCGCCAGCTCCGCGCGCCGTTCGCGCCATACGTTGCCGGATGCGCCGAGGTGCCCCTCGTCCACCAGCACCAGGTTGTTCTCGCCGAAGTCGCGCACCGCGACGCGCTTGACGCCCTTCCTCTCCGCCAGCTTGTTGAGATCGATGATCTCGACCGTGGGGAACAGGTCCGGACCGGCATCGCTCGAGAAGATACGGGCGTGGAGGCCGCTTTCGCGGAGGTCGCGCTCGTGCTGCGCCGACATCTGCTCGTTCGGGGTCAGCAGGATGACGTTGTTGAGCCGCCCGCCGGCTCGGCGAAGCCAGTGCCGGTACTGGAGGATGTGGGCGTGCATGATGAGCGTCTTGCCGGAGCCGGTCGCGCTCTGGAAGGCGATGGTGCGAAGGTCGTCCGGCGTGTAGTCCGGCATCCACTTCGTCTGCGGGTGCTGGCGTTTCGCTTCGTTCAGGTCGGTGCGGAGGCTCTCCAGGTCGGCGAAGTAGCGGTTCAGGTAGTGCTCGGTAAACAGCAGGGCGAGGTACTGGTGGGGCTTCCATGTCCGGCCGTTCTCCCCGCTCATGCGTAGCTCGCGGCTCAGTACGGCGATGTTGGCGTCGTACTCCCGGAACTGTTCCGGCGTGACCTTGGTGCGGGTGGGATGGCAGTACAGCAGGAGCGCCGTGGCGAATTGGCTCTCGCCATTCGCGTCGAAACCTGCGGTCAGATCACGCAGCCAGCCGAGCATGTCCGACATGCCGCCGAGATATCCGAACTCATGGCACACGAACCGGTGCAGAACGAGTCGGCTCTGGAGGGGTATGTCACCCGCCTGGCGACGACGGCCCACCATCACCTGCAAACTCCGCTCACAAGCACGCCCAGTGCCCAAAGGCATAACACAGCCGGGAAGAATATTGGAGCAAAAAAATACTCTAAAAATCCCATGAGACGGTAACGAATCATGAGTCGAATGAGTTCGCGATTTTCAGCTTCTGCGGCCTTCTGTTCGTCGCTTCCTTCAGTGTTTTTACCGGCAAATTGTTGCTCCACTTCTTCTTCCAATTCAATTTCCGACCACGCCTTATCCTTCTCACTCATTGGCATACAAAGTATCACTTTTAACGCCTGCCAAGAATTCGAC
>JAJECB010000365.1 GCA_022822245.1 Gammaproteobacteria bacterium | reverse complement strand
ACAATCATGCAGGTCCTGAGCTTGACCTTGTTTGAAAAAACCCCACTATTACAGATACTTACAGCTCCGGAGAGCTTGACCGAACCTCACGATACGTCTAACCAATTGAAATTGCTATACTAATTCTTGGGACACTAGTGGCGGCTCCTCGTCGAGCACGGCGGGTTCGCCTACGACTCCGACGCCTACGACGACGACCTCCCAAACGTGGTCGAGGTCGCGGCGCGGCCCCATGTAGTGCTCCCCTACGCCTTCGACACCAACGACATGCGCTTCCAGGCGGGGCGCGGCTTCGACCACGCCGAGGACTTCGCGTGCCACTGCATCGACGCCTTCGAGTGGCTGTGGCGCGAAGGCGAACGCACACCGAAGATGATGTCGGTCGGCCTGCACCTTCGCATCATCGGGCGACCGGGCCGGATCGCGGGCCTCGACCGGCTGCTCGCGGCCGTGACCGCGCGCGAGGGCGTCTGGATCGCCCGGCGCGACGCGATCGCCCGCCACTGGCGTGAGCGAGTGGATCTGCCGGCTCCCGCCGGCTGAAATCCCCCGGAGGGGTTCGCGGCCGACCATCGGCCCCGGATGCTTGACGTTCCGCACAAGGCGAACGAGGTCACGTCCGATCGGCGTTCGCGACGGACGCTCCGGCCCTGGCGCAGCGCCATCGCGAGTCCGCCGTTGCCGGTCCGGTATCCCGGCCGGGCGTCTTCGCCGCTTCAGGTTCCGGACGGAGCGGCGGCGCTGCTCCCCTCCTCGCCGGCCGCGAGGTCGTCGAAGGAGGCGTAGTTGAGGCGGTTGAGGCGCGCGTAGAGTCCGCCCTGCGCGACGAGCTCGTCGTGGGTGCCCTGCTCCACGAGCTCTCCGTCGCGAAGTACGAAGATGCGGTCCGCCCCCCGGATGGTGGCGAGGCGGTGGGCGATGACGATGGCGGTCCTTCCGGCGAGGAGGCGCGCGAGCGCCCGCTGGATCTGGCGCTCGGTGTAGCTGTCGACGTTGGCCGTCGCCTCGTCGAGCACGAGGATCGGGGCATCCGCGACCAGGGCGCGGGCGAAGCTCAGGAGCTGGCGCTGGCCGAGCGAGAGGTTCGCGCCGCGCTGGTCGAGCACCGTGTCGTAGCCCTCGGGGAGCCGCCCGATGAACTCGTGGGCGCCGACCGCGCGCGCCGCCGCCTCCACTTGCGCCCGGGTGGCGTCCGCCCGGTTGTAGCGGATGTTGTCGTAGACGCTGCCGGTGAAGAGGAACGGCTCCTGGAGCACCATCGCGACGTGCGCGCCGAGGTCGCTCTGGCGCACGTCCCGCACGTCGCGTCCACCGATCCGGACCGCCCCGCTCCACACGTCGTAGAAGCGATGGACGAGAGCGGTGATGCTCGTCTTTCCCGATCCCGTCGGCCCCACCAGGGCCACCGTCTCCCCCGGCTCGACCTTCAGGCTCACGTTGCGCAGCACCGGATGCCCGGGCGCATAGCCGAAGGTCACGTCGTCGAGCTCGATGGCGCGCGCCTCGCGCGGCAGCCGGGCCGGGTCGGGCCGGTCGCGCACCTCGACGGGCACGTCGAGCACCTCGAAGATGCGCTGCCCCGCCGCCATCGCCCGCTGCATGATGCTGTACTGGATGGTAAGCGAGCGGATGGGGTCGAAGAAGCGCTGCACGTAGAACAGGAACGCCACCATCACCCCGAGCTCGAGCTCCTGCCCGAGCACCATGCCGCCCCCGACCACGATCACCACCGCCATCGCGATGCCGGTCAGGGTGTCGACGATGGGGATCATGACGCTCGAGAACTTGGACCCGCGAAGGTGCGCATGCAGGTTGTCCTTCGCCTTTTCGTCGAAGAGCTCGAAGTTGACCGCTTCCCTTCCCATCTCCTGGATGGTCCGTATGCCGTGGACGTTCTCCGCGAGGGCGCCGTTCACGATCGAGCTCGTCTCGCGCGCCCGCAGAAAGGCGCGCCGGGCCCGGGGCAGCCAGACGATGCGCACCGCGACGAGGACCGGAAGCACCGAGAGGGTGAGCAGGCCGAGCTCGAGGTCGAGCGCGAGCAGCACGGTGACGATGCCGATGAGGAGCACGAAGTCGCCGATCGCGAAGATCGAGGTTTCCAGGAACTCCTGGAGCGCGTTGACGTCGCCCTGGAGCCGGGACATGAGCCGGCCCACCTCGGTCCGGTCCATGAAGGAAAGGGAGACGTGCTGCAGGTGCCGGTACATCGCGCGGCGCAGATCGAAGAGCACGCTTCCCGAGATCCGTCCTACGACGAGCTCCTGGATGAAGTTGGAGGCGTAGTTGAGCCCGACGACCGCGAAGAACGCGATGACGATGAGGCGCAGCGCCTCGAGGCCGGCATCGCCGGCCACGATCGCGTCGTCGATCGCGTAGCGCAGCACGAGCGGGATCGCGACCTGGGTGAGGGTGAAGACGAGCACCGCCGCCACTCCGATCCAGACCCGCCGGCGATAGGGTGTCACGAAGGCCCAGAAGCGCCGCACCACCCGCCCGTCGAAGGCGGCGCCGAACATCTCCTCCTCGAAGGAGATCTGCGAGCCGACCACCGCCCGCGGGGGCCGGAGCGCGGGGTTCGCTGCCGCGGCGACCTTCATCCGCTCCGCTCCACTTCCACTTCCACTTCCACTTCCTCTTCCACCTGCCGTTCCGCTTCCCTTTCCGCTTCCGGTTCGCCCTCGCTCATCCGGGTCTGGAGCGCGTAGAGCGCCGCGTAGCGCCCGCCGAGCGCGACGAGGACGTCATGGGCGCCGCGCTCGACGATGCGGCCCTCATCGAGGAAGAGGATCTCGTCGGCGTACATCACCGAGGAGAGGCGGTGGGCGATGACGATGATCGCGCGGTCACGGGTCACGTCGGCAAGCGCCTCGTGGATCTGGCGCTCCGTGGCGGCGTCGACCGCCGCGGTGGAGTCGTCGAAGACGATGACGCTCGAGGTGGGGAGCACGCTCCGCGCGATCGCGAGGCGCTGGCGCTGCCCGCCGGAGAGGGAGACCCCGCGCTCCCCGACCAGGGTCTCGTAGCCCTCCGGCAACTGCTCCACGTACTTGTTGAGCTGCGCCGCCTCGGTGGCCCGCCGGACGGTGCTCCGTTCCGCCCACGGGTCGCCGTAGTTCACGTTGTTGTCGATCGCGGCCGTGAACAGGAAGGGATCCTGCTGCACCACGCTCACGTGTCGACGCAGGGACGCCAGGGTCACGTCCCGCACGTCCTGGCCGTCGATGGTGACTCTCCCGTCGTCGACGTCGTAGAAGCGGGGGAGGAGGTGGGCGATCGTCGACTTCCCGCTCCCGGGCGGGCCCACGATTCCGGTGACCCGCCCGGGGTGAACCTCGAAGCTCACGTCCTCGAGCACCGGCGGTCCCGTGCCTTCCTTCCGGTAGCGGAAGGACACGTTCTCGAAGCGGACCGCCCCGTTCACGACCTCGAGCTTGCGTGCATCCGGGCGATCCCGGATCTCCGGCTCGAGGTCGAGCACCTCGAAGAGGCGCCCGCCGCAGGTCGAGGTCCGCGCCACCGAGTTCACCGTCCACGCGATCTGGCGGACGGGCATCTGGAGGATGGCCATGAAGGCGAGGAAGGAAGCGAGCTCTCCGATGGTCAGCTCCCCCGCCATCACCTTGCCGGCCCCGGCCCACAGCACGAAGCCCATCGAGACGAAGTACGCGAAGGTCATCGTCGTGGTGCTCTTCACGAAGAGATCGATACGCTGGTGCGCGATGGCTAGCGCGCGACCGGAGATGGCGTCGAATCGGGCCATCTCGAAGCGCTGGGACACGAAGGCGCGCACCACTCGGATGCCGCCGAGGTTCTCCTCCATCACCCTGGTCAGCACCGCGAGCTCCTCCTGCAGCGCGTACCACAGGTGGCGCAGCCGCAGCCGGGCGAGCGAGGCGCCGACCGCGACGAAGGGCACGAAGCTGAGCGCGACGCATCCGAGCACCCAGTCGATCGACATCAGCAGCCACGCCCCGCCGCCGACCAGGATCACCAGCAGCATCGCCCGAAAGAGTCCCGTGCTCACCCACAGCTTGACGCCTTCGACGTCGAGAATGCCCCGCGTCATCAGGTCCCCGGTGTGCACCCGGTCGTGGTAGCTGAAGGAGAGGCTCTGGAGCTTGGCGTAGAGCGCAAGGCGCAGGTGGTAGCCGATGAGCTGCCCCACCGCCTCCCCCTGGTAGTTCTGCATCATGGTGAAGAGCCCGCGCAGGACCGAGGTCACGAGGATCAGCGTGGCGGCCCGAACGAGCGCCTCCCGCGCCCCGGCCTCGTCGGCGGCCGCCGAGAGGAGGCTCTGGGCGTGGTCCACCGCCTCGCCGATGAGCTGCGGGATGACGAGCTGCGCCGCGGCCGCGAACAGAGTGGCGGCGAATCCGAGCCCCATGCGCCAGGGATGCGCCATCGCCATGCGGGTGATGCGCAGCAGCACTCCGGCGTCGAAAGCGACCGCGGTGCGCCGGGTGCGCACCGAGTCCGGCACGAGGGCGAGCGTTCGATCGGGGGTGTCGGTAGCGGCGGGGACGGACATGGAACTCGCGCGAGGCAGCCGGACATTCTCGTCAAGACAGGGGCCGAGGACAAGGCCGGCCCGCAGGCGAAGCGCGTCACGTGCCGCACCGACCCACGGGCGCGCCGGAGATCCGCGACCGCCTTCCCGTCCCCGTCAGGGATGGGGCGGACGGCGACCGCCCCCGTTGCGCCGCCTACGCCGCAGAGCCGGGCGTCAGCTCACTCCGTCGAATCGGGATCGGGGAGCGGGGTACGCTCGGTGAGCCGGGCGGCGCCCGCGGCGCCGTGCTCGCGAAGCGCTGCGAACTCCGGCCGGCGCATCCGGAATCGCCGGCCCTGCTCGCAGTAATGCCCGGCGAGACGCCCGATGGGGCGGTAGCGGGAGGGATCGACCCGGCCCTCGCGCCACACCGCCTCGCTCACGTGGTAGCGCACCACGCGCCCGAGCACCATGTGGTTTCTTCTCCCCACCGGGGTGACGCTGTCCAGCGTGCACTCGAGCGCGGCCGCCGCTCCCGCCACCCGGGCCGGCCGCACGCGCTCCGCGGCGCGCTTGCCAAGCCCCGCCCAGGCGAACTCGTCCTCCTCCGGGGGCATGCGCACCGCGGAGATCTCCATCGCCTCGGCCAGCG